>JAISRS010000490.1 GCA_031273485.1 Prevotellaceae bacterium | reverse complement strand
ACGTTATATACTTTCTGATACTCACGGTAGGGCAGTCGGAAAGAGGAGGTGGCGCGGTAGGGGCGGTCGTACCATGACCCTCCGCGGGCGACACGTTTGTTGTTGTCCGAAGCAGCTGCGGTGTTCCGTCCGTCGGTATCGACATACGGATAGGGTTGGTAACTCGACAGCGTCCACTCCCAGACATTTCCGTGCATGTCGTACAAATCCCAGGGATTACGGATATATCGACCTACGGTTTCGGAGATGAACCCGCCGTCGTTGTATGCAGTATCGCGCGGAATCCAGTCGTCGTACCTGTTCGGATTATCAAGGACACGGGCGCTTTCGTAGTTTTTATAAGAGGTGCAGGCGGCAAACTCTTTCAGCTTGATGTCGCCAAGGTTGGCATATCGGGAGAAGTCGGCGCCCAGCGCGCCAAACCAGTAAGGCGTACTGCTTCCCGAACGACAAGCCCACTCCCATTGCGCTTCTGTGGGCAGCGTCACTTTCAGTCCGGTTTTTTGGCTTAGCCAGTCGCAGAAAGCCATCGCTTCTTCCCACGAGATGCGGACAACAGGCTGGTCGTCACGGTTCATGGAATATCCCCGACGCCCGAACTGATACCCGTGGCGGTGTTCGTCGCGACTGTCGTGTGCGGGATTGAAGAGCCGGTATTGTTCGTTTGTGATTTCAAACCTTCCTATCCAGAACGGGCGGTCGATGTCCACTTTATTGCGCGGCATTTCGTCGGGATGGGAATCGCTGCCCATCAGGAAAGCGCCTGAGGGTACCTTGACCAGTTCCAGTGCGACGCCATCGCCAAGGTCTATCTTTTTCTGGAAATTACCCAATCCCAACTGTGCGTTCTGCGCTGCGTGCCAGCTGTTGTACGGCTTCTTGACGGGATCGTACAGGGGCCATTTATTCAATGTGCTGTCCCCTTCGTCAAGCGTTTTCTTTTCCGGCAATACCGGTACAATGTCCGTCGCTATTTCCGGCAGCCATTCCAGGTCATCCACCGGAGCGCCGAACATGGAGCTGTATTGTTTTTTCAAGTCCCTTGATTTTTGTGTTTTCGGATAAGTGTTTATGTCCGATCGCCGTCCATGGAAAGGGGCGTTCATATCAATCCAGCAAGCCAGCTTTTCAATCGCTTCTCTGTCGAACGACACGTTATGGTGTCCCTTGATCAGGATTTGCATCAGTTCGGTCTGGTCGGCGTGTACGTCCATCGGGACAAGCATGTGCATGTCGCTTTCGATTCCCGGACGGCGAACGTAGCGGTGGAGGTTGGCATACGATACCGTAAAATGTCCTCCATAGGAGGGATGGGCGTTACCGCTGATTTGCGAAGACCAGTCTGTTATCCATTTATCGCCTTTCAGGTATGGTTTCCGGACATTTCCTTCATCCTGATGACAGGAGATGCAGTATTTGTCCAACATCGGCTGTACTTCGTGCCGGTAGCTGAACCCGCGCGCTTTTCCGTACCATTCCCTGATAGTCTGCGGCTTCTTGCGCGAAGCCATATTCATTTGGGCGGAGGGGATGGTGTTTCGGTCTTCGTGGCAACCGATGCAGGAGAGTATTTCTCCGGGCATTGCCGTAAACCAGCTCCTCATTAATTGCAGGGCTTTTCCTTCCCCGTCAAGCGGTTGCACGAATACGGGAGTATTTGCCGGTACGGTAAACATGGCGGAACCGTCGGCTTCAACATCGACTTCCCCAAGGATACGTTTCACGTCCCAGGGTCCGTCCATTCCGATTGTACCAAGCAGTCCTCCCTGATTGATAGGGCTGAAACTGTAGGAACCGATTCGCAGTTTTTTCACCTTCCCCGGCGGGATGCCTTTCAAGCCTTCGCCTTTGTATATGTCCTGAAGATAAACCGTAGCCGTGGTTTCGCTTTCTTTTACGCGGTCGGGGATGACGGGGGGCGTGGGTTGCTTTTCCACGATTATGGGTTCGAGGTATGCGCTGTTTTCCTCTTCCGCAATCAGGGTAATATTATCGAAAATATCAACAAGATAGAGTCCCCACAGCGAATTGGGGGAGGCTTTCATGGAAACGAGGAAATAGGTGTCGCTCAAGGGGAAGGGGTGGAGGAACTGGGGCCAGGCTCCGTTGGGGTAGAGATCTCTGATTTCGGCTTCCGCTTTCCTGTCCGAACAGGGGATTTCGGCAACTACGCCATCGGCTTCTTTTCTGCCTTTTGCAGGATCAATGACAAATAGCCGTCCGCTTCTCGACACGCTGTGATGTCCGGTGGCGACGCCGACAATAGCTGTCGGATGTTGCGGGATGGGGCGCGCTCCGAAGAATGCCGTCGGGAAGTATGAATTGGAGCCGTAATAGCCCAATTGTCCGGTACCGTCGGGGTTCATCGTGAACATGAGGCGGGAGTTGGAATGGGGGAGATCGGCGTATTCCCAGCGCTGATAGAGGATCAGCCCGTTACTCATCGCCACCGGTCCCCAGTTGCTGTCCTGATCGTAGGTAAGCTGTCGGGTTTTACCGGTTTGGGGGTCGTAGAGAAAGAGTCCGCACATTTTATTTCCGCCGTCTGTGCAGGGAAGCCCAAGGAAGGTTCCGGTAGAGCAGAAAATATATTTTCCGCCGGGGGTATAGCAGCCGTCAAAGCTGTCGAAATCCCTGTATTCTTCGGGTGTGACTTGTTTGGTTGCAGTTGTTTTCAGGTCTAACTCGAACAGATGCCAGCGGTTGTTTGTCCCAATCGACGAATAGAGGATGCGTTCTCCGTCAAATGAGGGTTCGGGATCGGTGATGATCACGCCTTCAGCGGGTTTGAACAGCGTTTGCTGTTTTACGCCTTTGGGGGAGATGCGCAGGGTGACAAATTCGTTTTTCCACGCGGTAGCGGCTTTCCATATTTCGGAGTTGTTCTGAAAATTGGAGGGGGCAATGCCTAACTCTCCACTCATCGCTTTTCGGGCTTTACCGTCTAAGGTTCGGTGGATACTCACTACCGGTTTATCTGCCAACAGTGGATTTGCCAACAGCGCTGCGTCCAGCTTCTGGAGCAATCGGGCGGCTTCTTTTCCGGCTTGCGTGTCGCCGGATTTTAACCTGCCAATCAGTTCTTCTTTCTTCTGTTGCAGTTCTGCAACAGTCTTTTCCCAGTCTTTGTCCGGCTTGTATTGTCCGGGATACTTTTTCTGAAGGTCATAGACCGCCGATTTGTATTTCTCAGCGGAATAATGATTTAACCGGATAATTAAATCCTGTTGTTCATGTTGCGCACAAAGGGAGATACTCAACCCATACGCAATAGCAAGGAATAAAATGATATGTTTCATATTTTTCTCTATTTTAATTTTAATTAATTATTTTTCTTTTTGTTTTTTGTCACCGTTTTGTCTTTGTCACCGAATTAAACTAATGGAACGAATAAAATCCACGATTTTTTTTAATCCACGAATTACACGAATTAACACGAATTTTTTTGTCGCCGATTTTTACGAATTACACGAATTAAATCCTGCGGATTTTTTTGTTCTTTAATCCATGAATTACACGAATTTCTTTTGCGAATTACACGAATTTTTTAATTCATAATTTAATAAAAAACAGCTTGTACATTGGTTTTCGGATATTCTATTTCTTCAACTCTATTTCTAAAATTACAGGATTTGTATCTTCCGGAAGCGCAGGAATCAGTTTTACGGCGTCTTCGGCTTCAATAACGCAATATTCGCCCAAAATATAGTTGTGTCCGCTTTTATTTCTCTTTTTAAGATTAACCGCCACATCGAACGGAACCTTGAGATTCCCTTTCGATACGACCAGAAAAGGACTTATACCGTTTTCTTCAACATGATACAATGTGTCGCCGAGAGCTTGTTGATAGTAAAACTGATTGTTAAATTTGTGAAAATCGCTGTAATGGAAAAGATCGCCTTCGGGCTTTTTCTGTTCTACAGGCAGATACTGATTCAGTAAATTCCATTCAATATCGTAAATACCTATGTCGTATGAGTTGTTTGAAAAAGGCTTGTATGAAACACAAAAAACAGTATCGTTCAACATGCAGATGCAGAATTATTTATTGATTTTTCCAAATCAATATTATAGATATTTGTTTTAATCGATTTTTCACACGAGAAAAATATTCCCGACACAAGAACTAAGAGCATAAATTTAATTTTCATAATATCTGTTTTTATTAAACATAAAATAATCGGTTTATTTAAAAATCTCATCCACGTTTATTCCCAAGCCGTTGAAGATATGTACAGGCATTTTTTGTCCTTTGTTATAGAGAATCCCATTGCTGTATTTGCCGTCGAGTTGCAGAATAAATGCTTTCACGCTACCGGATGGATAAACCACCCAATACTCGCGCACGCCGGAAGCCTCGTACAAGTCAAACTTTCGGGTCAAATCATATTGGGCAGTGGAAGGCGACTGTATCTCAATCACCAGGTCGGGAGCGCCGAGACATCCATTGTCGTCGAGTTTGGAGAGGTCGCACCCTACGCATAGGTCGGGCTGCACTACGGTGTAGATTTTATCGTTGGCTGTTTCGCCGTTTTTCGGCAGGCGCACGTCAAAAGGAGGCACATAAACCTTGCATCCGCCCTTATATTTGTCGATGTTTTTGCCCAATATCTGGGTAAAATTATAGATTATTTCCTGATGTATACGTCCCGGAGCCGGCGACATCATTCTGACGAATCCGTCTATCAATTCCCGCCTTTGGTCGTCAAGCCACGTGAGGTAATCGGCATAAGTATAACGCCGATTGGAATCTAAAATAACTGTGTTGTTCATAATATCTGTTTTTTAAACATAAAATAATGTGCAAATGTATAAAATTAATTGTGGAAACCTCTAAAAACTGCTTTTTCTACGTTCAATGTCAATTTAGTAATTTTTAAATCCTCATTTCAATCGGTAAAAACTCCGGTTTAAAAATCTTGTCTGCCTTGAAAAAATCAAGTTTTTAGAAATTCCCTTTTATAAATCTTTTGCACATCTGAATCCCCATCTTGACCAGGTAAAATCCAGAGTCGGCAACATATAACCGTCAAGATCAAACTGATCATCAAATTCCATTATACTTCCTCCTTTCGCAACAGCATGTTTGGATTTATTCCCTACAACTGTTCCGGTTATTTCCTCTGCATTACCAAATAAATCATAAATTCCGAGATCATTAGGTTGCAATGTGCCTGTGGGTTGAACGTCTTTATGAACAACGTAAGCATTATCTCTATACCAGGCTATTTTGCCGATACCTTTTAATCTCATTCTTTTTGGATAATGAGAAGCTGTAAGCGTCCATTCCGCTTCAGTAGGAAGCCGTTTTTTTGCCCATTTCGCATAAGCCATTGCATCGTTGTAGCTTACGTGTGTTACCGGACGATTATATTCATTTTTCGGACGTGGCGCTCCAGCAGTATTACAGTTCCATGTAACGTTAGGCACTGTATCTCCAAAACAATAACTGAAACCGCGTTTGTCGGCATCGCTTTTATACCCTGTGGCTTTTACAAATTTTTCAAAATCAGCCACAGTTACTTCATATTTGTCCATGTAAAAACTTTTTACCTGAATTTCTTGAGGTTTATCAGTTATTTTATCCTTAACCGACACTGTCCCTTCCGGAACTAATGCCATGCCTTCCGGCGGATTTTGACCTTTACATACATTGATCAATACAATAGAGATTAAAACAATAAGATTTTTTTTCATTTTTATTTTATTTTAGGAACCATTTTTACAATTACAGGATTATCGTCTTCAACGATGTTATTAAGTTTTTTCAGTAATTCATCCTTGTTTTTTGCATTCGATTGAAGGATGGCATTTTTGTATGTCAGCAATTCGTAGGGTTCTACAAATCCATAGAAAGAGTTTTCGTCTGTCCAGTACGGCATGGCAAAAGGACCGCCATTGATGTCATTGTTTACCGGAAAAGCGAAACCTGTTTCGGGACTGTAAACTTTGACGATGTCAATAATCTTCTTGTTTGATTTGTCATAAAACACAAAATGGAACTTGGTTTTGTTGTGATAATAAACAAAAAAAATGTTCTTTGATGTTTCACTCAAACCGATGATATTGCAAACATTGTGATTTGTTTCGTACTCAAATATCTTTTTCGAATCCGTTACCGGATTGTATAATAATGAATAAAAACCGTCACCTTTTTTCATATCGCCGAAATCTATATAATACGCCCGTTCTACTTTGTTGGACAACAAATGATAAATAGTGTCGTTGTAGGCTTCAAGTAAGGTAACCGTTCCGCTTTGATATGAGGAAAAACAAGTTGCAGGTGAAACTGTTGCTCCAAAATTGATATTCGATGGAAAGAAAAGATCCGTATATTGAACTTTTTGAACATCCTCATCAAGACGGGTAATTAATAGATTGGGAGTATTTTGTTCTTTTTCATACTTAGGATTAGCAGTAAAATCCCCAAAAAATGCGGAATAGCCATCGGCGATATAGGTAAAAACATTTGCGTTACAATCAATTTTATATGTTTGTATATAGTTTCCATTCAAATCAAAAACAAGAATTTTATTAATCGAATTATTACACAACAGCAAATGATTTTTATCATGGTCTATGCTGATATTGTCCAATTCAACGTATTCTCCGGGACCTGTACCTTTTTTATTTATTTCAAACAAAAATTTACCGTCCTTTTGAAAACAGAATACAGTATGTTGCTGCAGGTCTAAAATATAGATTTTATCCTGATAAATCAACATTTGTGTTATCTGTCCAATCAGATGATCATCATTACTTTCGAGTGGGATATAATCAATATCCGAAAAGAAATCCGATGCCGGCATTTCATTCACGGCTTTTTGAGGATTAATCGAAATTAACGTATAATCCATATTTTGTTTAACGGTTTTACTTCTGTTACTGCAATTACAGACAGTAACAATACACACTGCTGTAAATAATTTGAACAGTAATGATATGCCACACATAATATTTTTCATTTTAATTACCATTGTCTTTTGGGTTTAAAAATTAATTCTTTAAATTCTTTTGCTTTTCAACAAGCAACGTGAAATTTTATTTATTTCGTTAAAAACGATGTAAATGTAATAATAATTTTTGAAATCAGTATATTTTTTCAAGAATTTCTTTCAAGAATTTCTTAACTTGTAATTGACTAAAAAGTTATGAAAACAACAATATTAAAAATTTTACATTTTATAAATATCAAAATTACAATATTCTGCGTAAATCTGTTAAACCTGCGTCATCTGCGTGTTGAATTGTTCCCATTTACGTTCTCAACTTCTTATTGAATTTCTTTCAATTCTATTTCTTCATTAGCGGTTGTTGGGAAACTGAGTAGCGTTCCGGAGAGAGTTTCGGACGGTGTTCCGTTGCGAATGAGTCTGACGGAGGCATTTCCCCAGGGATTCTTTATTTTACATCGACTGCCTTTTTCGCTCAACAGACGGAGAGTTACGATTTCGCCGCCTGTGAGTTTGCTGCTTACGAGGAAGGCGCCCACGGCGCGCAGAGTGGAAAATGTGGCGTCGGAGCGTTTGTCCCAGTTGGGATACAGGTGTATTGTGCCGTTGTAGCTCTGCATTAGACATTCGTTTATAACAACCGGCAAAGAGAAGTTTTCCAGCCAGATGCCCAATGAACCCATCCAGTCGAACTCCGTTTGGTCGCTATATCGTCCGCCGGACTGCAACACGTAGTCGGCAACCGTTTTATTGGGCAGCATAGCGTAGTTGACCTGTCTTTTGAACTTTTCGATGTCCAATATTCCCAAACGGGCAGCTTGAAGATTCATGAGAACAATTTCATTGCCGCCTTCGTTTTGGTGCGCCCTGAAGGTGTTCACTAACTTTTGGTAAACGTCCGGAGAGGCGTCCTGTCCGTATTCTTCGCCCGGAAAGACGTGCATCAGATTTGCCGGAAGGTTATATACCATCCGGTCGTTTTCGCCCGGAACGGAGGTGTAGATGGTACCGTAAGTTTCTGAATCGGCGGTGGAATATTCCGGCATATCGGCAAGAATTTTCTTCACGTCTTTCACTAATGCCGCCTCCTGTTTTTGATATTTCAGGGCATCCACCGCTTCGATAAAGGCTTTGAAAATGAATTTGGCAAGAGTGATGTCCACCTGAGTGTCGTAGTTGAACTTGAATCCGGGCTGCAAGCCGTACAATTCGGGCGGAACGGAGGGGAAAATATGGTATTTATCGTCGTTCCATTGTGCGCCGTGTGCGTCGGGACGCGTCATGTAATCAACCAGAAACATCACTGCGTCTTTGATAGGCGCAAATGCTTTGTTTCTTAGAAAATCAACGTCCATAGAATAGAGATAGTGCCACCAAAGACCCTGCACAGTCCACGGAGTTTCAAATACTTCCCATCCCCAGTCGGGAACAGGATAGGGATGAAGCGTCATTTCGACGGGATAGGCGGAATGAGGAAAGAAGGCGCCCCGCATTCCGTAATATTCCTTTGCCCATTTTCGGCTGATGGGCAGGAGATGATGCACAAGCTCGACGTATGGGAGATTTTTGTCCAGACGGTTACTTGAGAAGGGTAACCAGAAGGGCTGTTGCGTATTGTAATTCATGTGATAATCCCCGTGCCAGGCGGTGCCTATGTTGCCGCGACTCCAGTTGGCAAACAGTCCGGGACAGGTGACGCCTGCTTTCACGGCGCAGTTAAAGAAATAATGATTCCAGTACCAGATTTTTTCCAGAAAATCGTCGGCAAATTCCACGCTCGACTTATTCCAGTAATCCGCCCATTGTTTGCGGGTGTTTTGCAGAGCAGCCTCGTAGGATTGCATTTGCGGCGTTTCCGCCCGCGTTGGTTTCAGTTCCGAGGCAAATCCTTCGCGCAGAGAGATACTCCCCAGCAGAGGTTTTCCGTCGGCAACAATGTAGCGTTCCGTCGGATATCGGGATTCAAATCCAATGGTATTAATGCCTTCCGCAAAGCCTGATCCCAGACGCGCTTCCAAGATAAAGGTTTTATCCTTGGGATGTCCCTCCTTGACATTATATACATTGGGTTCCTGCGACGGCAGTATTTGCCTGAATCCCAGCGAAACGGAATCATTGATAACGGTATATTTCGGAAATTCCTTTGGCGTCTGTCCGTCGGGGGTAATCCTGATGCGGTTGAAACATGAGGGTTGCGCGTTTCCCTGTTCGTCTTTCAGGCGAAACCACAGCACATCCGTTTCAGCGTCGGAGAATATCTCCAAAATGAGTTTCACGCCTTTGTTCAGCAGATAGACTTCACACACTCCGGTGGATATGTCCGTTTTATGTCCGAGGAGTTCCACCTCCCTGCGGTCGAACCCAAGAAGCGCCGTTCCGCAGGGGAAAGGGCGTGGATAGGGTTTGCGGTAATTGTCGCTCGTGAGATTGAGGTAATCCTTCAATTCCTTGTCGTCAGAGATGGATTTGAGGTTGGGCGACAGGGCTTTTACCTTTGTGATGACTTCATTGAATGTTCCGATTTCGTCGCGATGATTTTCGGCGATACGAATGTCCCACACGTTGTTATGTCCAAAATGGAAGACCACGGCGTCGGGTCGCGTGGCGACCACAACTCCCAAGCCTCCGTTACCCAGTACAGCTCCTTCAAAGAAATTCACCGCAGGTTTGTTTAATTCAATCGGATGACTGCGCGCTTTTGCAACCGCATCCGTTAATTGCGCCATGCCACAGTAATGACCGGCGAGGACGAAGAGAAATAAAACTACTTTTTTCATATTTTTCATCATTATTATTATGAAACCTCTAAAAACTTGATTTTTCATAGAGGTTTCCATTAGTTTTCCGTGTGTTTCTGCGGTAATTCATCGTTGGAAATAACATTTATGTCGATGTTTCCTGTTTTGGTGTTGGATGTCATTTTGATATGAACTTCCGAAGCTTTTAGACCCAGCATTTTTGCGCCTGTGTTTTTGATGGTTTCGAGCATATTGGAACCCGGCAATATGTCGGTTTTACAATGGTGCGCTCTGTAATTGAATCCGTTTTCGATGTCCGCAAAACTGCCGTTTATGTGAGTAATAATCTTTACAAATCCAAGGTCAAGTATATCTCCCGACATTATGTGTTTGCCTACAATATCTTGAAACAGATTGATAATCTCGTCACTGTCGCCGCATTTTATCGTCGCCGCTTTTTGCTCCGGCTCAATATCCTCGTCGACCTCTTCTGCGGATGTTTCCGCTACGGATTCATCCTCTGTTTCCTCTATTTCTGCGGATTTTTCCGTCAGGGATTTATCCTTTGTTTTATCTACTCCTACGGATATTCCCGCTACGGATTTATCCTCTGTTTCATCTTTAAAATTTATTTCCCAAGAAAATGTTACCTGCGCCATAATTTAATTAATTTATGCCTGTTCGGCGATTCATATTGCGTGCAAAGTTATATCTTTTTTTATATTTTGCAATCTGTGTTTTAAGGTTTTTAAAGACCTTAACCCTTTAAAATACTTTAGAATGTCCTTATTTTAGATACGCTTTATTGAAGAAATCCACATAATTCAGGAACGATGTTCCGGAGCGGATCAGTGCAAGATTGGAGTCCAGAATAACAAACATAACATAGTCGTTGATAGATATATCTTTAAATACTTTTGGGTCTTCGATTATTTTATTATAATAATCCATTGCCGTTATTCTGTCTTTAATTTTATTCATAATCAGCATTTTGTTTTTGGCAAAATCTACGATTTGCACCTCGTAATTATTCTCTAAGAAATTAGCGGCATTAAACGACAATATATTAAATCGTAATCGGTTTACATTTACCGAAGCGTCGGCTATGACAACAAAAGAGTGTGCGCCGTCTTCGACGGAGTATGGCGATTGTATCGACAATTGTGGTTTATCGTCCGGAACTGTTTCGGGAACAAGTTCCTGTTTCAATTCAAACTTTTCGAGTTCCGTCAGAACATTTTGGGCATATACGGCGGCTTCGTTACCCGGAAACTTGTCGATGAGTTCTTTCAGCGCCGAGCGATACCTCACAACATTGCCGTTATAATTGTCCGACAGTGTTTTGAGCAAAGTGAATTGTGGCGCAAGTCTGCCTTTCGGATATTTGTTTAATCCGTTTTCCGCCGCCCTGTATGTATCCGCCAATCGGTTAGAGGTATATAGATTCAATGCCATATTATATTCCGCTTCTTCCGAATATTCCAGCGTTTGCATTTTATTCACATAATTAGGGTCTGTAGCAGCCAGCACTTTGGGATTTGCGGGATAATTCCGTAACATCAGAGTTTTGTAATAAGTCGCTTTGCCCGTATCTCCAAGTTTATTATATATATCGTACAGAGCGACATAAGATTCGGCTTGAAAACCGTGCGAGGGGAAACGTTGATTCAGCATTTCCAGCGTTTCGGCGGCTTTATTCAAGTCATTAATATCATCTCTAAACGCTTCTCCGATATTCAGCATTGCGGAAGCTATTTTTTCGTTGGAAGCTTTTTTGGCTTCGTCCGTAGTTGGGATATTTGCCGCGAGAGTTTGCCTGTCGATGGTATCTTTTTGTTCTATAGCGGCTATTTCCGCTTCGGGCAAATCGGTATCATATTCCTGTTGAATCTGCATTCCCTTGTTTTTTCTTCTCCAGTTATCCTCCAATTTTCTTTGTCCCCACCTCATATTGAAGTCCGTGCGACCAAGTTCCAGCGACGTGGGATTATAGAAATACCACTGTCCTTTCGACGATTCGTCGATATCGGATTTCAGTCTGTCTAAACGGGCTTTTTCTTCTTCGGTTTTTTTCTTTTCGTCTTCAGCCTGTTTAATTCTTTGATTTATGAAATTATCCAATTCTTCTTTCGACAGTCCGGATAATTTTTGCAGACTGTCTTCTCTTTCCACAATTTTCATATTCAAAGCCAGTTTCCTGTACTTTGTTGCATTCGCCGCCGCTTTTTCGTACTGCGAATGATCGGCTCCGAGCATAATGGCGGAACTGTCGTAATACGTATATGCCCTGACGTAATCGGGTTGTTTGATATAATATTCGGCAAGAGCCAGATACGACAGCCCTTTTTGTCTTGTATTTATTCCCGTTGCGGTTATTGATTTGTGATAATATTCCAGAGATGCGGGGATATTTCCTTCCGATTCCTCCAATTTTGCAAACGCATAATATATTTGGTCGTGATAATTGTCATTCTGACTGTTTCTCAATGCTTTTTCCAGAATCTTTCTCATATTGCCCTTTTGTTTTGTCGGATCGTAGGCATAAGCCATCGACATTTCGGCATTGAAGGCGGTGAAATAAGGCGGATTCTTCCTCAAAACCTTAGAAAAATGATATGTAGCTTTGGCATTATTTCCGGTTTTTTGGTACAGCTGTCCTAAAATATAATTATACCGTATTTTTTTATTTTTCCCTCTGGCTTTTTTCAGCGCTTTTTCCAGATACGGAATAGCTTCGGCGTATTTGTTCTGTTTGAGATATAAATCCGCAAATGCTTCATTTAGCAGTGGTTCTATTTTTCTTGGAGTACTTTTTTTTCTTACCAGCGACATCAACAAATCTTCTGCTTTCACATATTCTTTGTTCCATGCAAGCGCTATCGACTGCCATACCTGCGATTCATATACGCTCATTTCCTTGGGATATTCGGATGATATAAAGGCGAATTTTTCTTCTGCCATATCATATTCGTGCATATAGGCATTAGCTTTTCCTATAATGAAATGAGCATCATCCACAAAGCGATTGAATTCTTTTTTATTATAAAATTCTTTTTGTTCTTTGGTCATGTTTTTTTTTCGTTTGGGTTTGGCAGTTATCGAGTGTTTTTCTATAGTTTTGGTTCCTTTATCTATAGTGCGTTGCATATCTCCGGCGACCAATCCGGCGGCTTGTTCATATTCAAAAGCAAAGACGGGCAATATTTCGTCGAAATTTTGCGGTTCTATTGCTTCAACCTTTTTAGACGCCTGTTTCAGGCTTTCTTTTCCGTTGAAAAACACATTATAATATGCCGTTAAATCGTGATATTGACGATTTAGGTAATTATTGCGAGTTGTGGAACATCCTACAACAAATAACAATAAAAAGAGGCAACATGTATTAGCCTTCATTCGCTATATTTTTTTAATCAAACATCCGCAAAAGTAGAAATTTTTCAGGACTTACGCGTAATTATAAATTAAAATGTTATAAATTAATTGCTTTTTGTACTCTGTATGATGAGGGTTAATGCGGTGTATTTGTGCTGCTTTTTTGGTTTATTATAGTGATGATTAAAAACAAAAAAAATTATATGAACGATAAACGATAAACGATGAACTATGAACGATAACTCTGCATAAATCTTATTTTAAAGCGCTATGGAGGGAGATTCCTCCATAGCGCCTCAAAATTTAGCCGGAATACGCCCATTTCTACCTCCACCCTGCTCTATCATCTAATTTCTATTTTCCAACTTCTAACTTTTTCAGAAGAGCGTCTATGGTGGGTTGTTGTTTACGGAATCGAATATACAGTTGCATTGGGTCTTCGGTACCGCCTTTGGAGAGAATATTTTCCTTAAAAGATTCTGCCGTATCGGTATCGAAGATGCCGTTTTTCTTAAACATCGAAAATGCGTCGGCATCCAGCGCTTCCGACCATTTATAGCCGTAATAACCGGCGGCGTATCCACCCGAAAAAATATGTGCAAACGATGAACTGATAAGCGTTCCGTCCACCGGTGGAAACACGCCGGTATCCTTTACGGCAGCCTTTTCAAATTCGGAAATATCCTGTTCAAGAGGTTTTTCCAGCGTGTGATAAGCCATATCAAGACGTCCGAAATTCAATTGACGGATACAGGCATATCCTTCCATGAAATTGCAGCTTTCGGCAATGCGACTGATCAATTCCGGCGGCATTTTTTCTCCTGTTTCGTAATGTTGGGCAAACATGTCGAGAAACTCCTTTTCTACGCAAAAGTTTTCCATAAATTGGGACGGCAGCTCAACAAAATCGTGATAAACGTTTGTTCCTGCCAGACTTTCGTAAGTTACATCGGAGAGTATCCCGTGCAATCCATGTCCGAACTCGTGCAAAAAAGTTTCCATTTCCCGGAATGTCAACAGCGAAGGTTTTGTATCCGTTGGTTTCGTGAAATTACAGACTAATGAAACCACAGGACGCTGCTCCGTGCCGCCAACGTTCGACTGTTCAATGAAATTTGTCATCCATGCGCCTCCGCTTTTTCCTTCCCTTGGGAAAAAATCAAGATATAAAACAGCCAAATATCTCCCGTTTTTGTCCGTCACCCTGTAAGCCGTAACATCGGGATGATACAGAGGTACATCACATTGCAGTTCATAATTCAAGCCATACAGTACGTTCGACAGTTGAAACGCCCCCTTGACAACGTTTTCCAGTTTGAAGTACGGGCGGGTCATTTCGTCGTTAAGATTGTATTTTGACGATTTCAGTTTTTCGGAATAATAACTTAAATCCCACGGCATAAGACTAAAATCGGCGCCAAGAGAGGCTGCATATCGACGGAGATTTTCCAGTTCGGCTTCGGCAACGGGTTTGGAGGCTACAATCAGGCTGTTGAGAAAATTATTGACTGCGTCGATGTTCTTTGCCATTGTGCGTTCCAGATTAAATTCGGCATAAGATTTATAACCCAAAAGATTTGCCATTTGCAGACGCAGATTGGTGATTTGCCGAATGATTTCAATGTTGGATTTTTCGCCCGATATGGCTTTGGAATTATATGCTCTATAGAGTTTTTCCCTTAAATCTCTATTGTCGGCATATTGAATAAAAGGCAGATAGCTTGGTTGATGCAGAGTGAACACCCAGCCGTCGAGTTTTCGGTCGGCGGCTTCCCGACGCGCTGCTTCTACAATACCTTCGGGCAAACCTTTAAGGTCGTTTTCATCGGTAAGATGCAGAATATACGAATTTGTAGCGGCAAGGACATTTTGTCCGAAAGTCAGCGTCAGCAAAGCAAGCTGTTTGGTGATTTCACGAAACTGCGCCTTATCCGCCTCCGAAAGGTTTGCTCCACTGGCAACAAATGCCCGGTAAGTTTCATCGAGCAGCATTTGTTGTTCGGGATTCAGTTCCGAAGCATTTGTTTTGACGTACTTAACCCTCTCGAACAAGCGCTCGTTGAGATACAAATCATTGTTAAATTCGGTCAGCAACGACGAAATTTCCTGTGCCAAAACCTGCAAAGTGTCATTTGTTTCAGCCTCATTCAGGTTGAAAAACAGGTTAGTGATGCGTTTCAGCCATTTCCCGCCTGTTTCCAGAGCCTCCACCGTGTTTTCAAACGTGGGTAACGATTTGTTGGAGGTTATGGAATTGACTTCCGTTCTTGTTGATTCTATAATTTTTTTGAATGCAGGCAAATAATCTTCATTTTTTATCTGCTCAAAGGGAGGCGTTTGAAAAGGAGTGTTCCATTCGGTTATTAGAGGGTTTGTTTCTTTGTTACACGAAATCATTATAAATAAATTTAATATTAATACTACTGTTTTCATAACATTATGTTATTGATAAATCGTTTTATCGAAATATTTTCGGGCGCAAAAGTACGATAAAATTATGAATTATGAAGGGTGTACGACAAAAATCCCATCGTCGATAACCTCGCTTTCGATTTTGCTTGTGTGGGGCAATCGAAGGATTTTTGTCGACCACCCCTTTCGAAGGTGTTTGCGGCGTCACAAACCGGATTACAAAACATTTCGAAGGTGTTTGCAGCCTTGCAAACTGCCTCGAAAAACATTTCGAAGGTGTTTGCAGCCTTGCAAACACCTCTGAAAAACATTTCGAAGGTGTTTGCAGCCTTGCAAACCCCTCTGAAAAACATTTCGAAGGTGTTTGCAGCCTTGCAAACACCTCTGCAAAACATTTCGAAGGTGTTTGCAGCTCTGCAAACCCCTCTGCAAAACATTTTGAATCGGTTTGTGACGCTACAACAGGGAGTTTTGTCGTACAC
>JAISRS010000488.1 GCA_031273485.1 Prevotellaceae bacterium | reverse complement strand
ATTAGCTATTTTGAAAATTCATTTTTTCAATATTTCGTCATGTTTACTTAAAATAGAAAATAGATAATACTTATTTTCAATAAATTATTTTTTATAGAAATTTAGATGCGTTGACCCTGCCTGGTATAACTATTTTTTGGGAAATAAAAAAAATTGCATTACCTTTGCTAATGAAAAATGAGTTCAGTCGGGGATTATTATCTTGAGACTTGCTTGTATTCTTTGAAATTTTGTTTTATTACCCCAACCCCGAGTGTGGGAATGCATACTGCCTTATAGGTGTTGATGTATTCCACTGTCCGCTCGGGATAGATTGCCCCGGTAGAATTATATATATTCTATCGGGCTTTCTATTTTCATCACTTCGTAAGAGTAGGCTTTATGACCTTCGTTTTTTATTACTTTTACGGTAATTTTTACCGGATATGTTTTCCCCTCATAATTTATAGCCCCATAAAGCCTTTGTATTTCCTCAATATGATAATTATTATCCCTGTCTTTTTGTATTCCTTTTAGTAATGACGTTTTGATAAGTTGTGGCAAAATTTTAATCGCTGATATATGGGCGTCTTTGTTTACACTTTTAAGAACGGCTGATGCACTTAAATATTTATCAATTGCATTTTTTGCAATATAAATATTTTCTCCTGTATTTATATTTTTGTAAATTCCAACAATATTTTCTTTTGCCCAAGCACGGGCTTCGGCAAAATTTTTGAAATCATGTTTCGGCGTATCAATGGGAACTGTACCTTCGAGCATTTTATAGAGATATTAAATTTTGAGCACAAAGGTAAGTCTTTATCCGGACATATATTAAAAAATATCATTATTTTTCGGATTGATTTTTATTCTTAGCAACACTTCATGCGTTGGTAAGTTTCTATCCAGATAATCCAAGTGATAACAATACGATATTTTTATTGAACCGGCATTGAATGTAGCCATAGCAGCCGTTTTTAATGGATATTCCCATGCGATGCCAAGCCCGATAAGGTTGTTTAGCGTAAATATAGTGTTTGCTTGCAATAGTAGGTTGTTATTGGCATATCCGATTTGCCCGTTTATTTCGAATGTGCTTTTTTTATCGGCATTTTGCATATAAGAATACCCATCATCTTCGGACTTGCCGACGGTAGTGAAGAAACCGGTTTGTAGATATATGTTTCGATTAGCAACTATTGATGACGAATATACAGAGATGTGAAACTTATTACCCTGCAGATAAGCGCCTGTTTGCCCATGTAATTTATATTCTGTGGGCACAGACAATGCGGTCATGACAGGATCCGTATCATTATGTAGCAATCGTTGATAATTGATGCTATTTGCATCTACCCCCATAGCCAAAGCAAATGTCAAATGTGTGTTGTTGGGAAAATTAATCTTGTATCCGTAGGAGGCTAAAAAATTACAATTCAAGTTTATTCCCATTGACTTTGCAAATGCGGTAAAGCCAATGTACATATTCTTGTTTGCATCGGCAAGGCTATAATTACCGGTATTCGTCGCAAAGGGAACGGTTACTTGCAGGGCTGTTTGTATAGGGGCAGAATCAAAACCATATAACCGGAGTTGCACATACGTGGCGAAATTAAATGTATTGTCTGCCCCCATCGCGGCGGGATTGGTGAACTGTTTGTGCTGCATATATTGTATTTGGGCTATTGCAGAAGACATTGTTACCAATAAACATATATACAATACAAAAAACCTTTTCACCATTCATTATTTTATAATTTCAAAATATCCTTTTTTTGCAGGACTACCGTTTTTATCACAAAAAAATATGTAATAATACGCGCCTGCAGACAGGTCTAAACCTTTCCCGTCAAAATCATTATTATAGGGTTCTCCGGTGTATATAATCATTCCGGCAGGCGTAAGAATGACTAATTTGGAATTTGGGCATTTTTCTATTCCCAGCACTTCAAAATAGTCATTGAACCCATCGTCATTCAACGTTATATAAGTGGAATAATTTAATTCGGGAAATGGGAACAAAGTAATATACTGAACAGTTGTAGGTGTTCCTTGTTTACTCACTACCCGTTTTGTCTCAGCGTTGGTTTGTGAGTCTATGCTTTGCCATGAATCATTATTCGATGATTTATGATAAAGCAAATAGGTGTCCGTTTTTTTATCACTTTGCGCAGTTAAATAGGAAAAATCAATCGCAGTAACATCAATGGGTGTCTGCAATTCGTAATATTTAGTAATGCTTGATTCACCCCGATTACTTTGTTTCTCGTGCGCACGAATGATTGTTATAGTATCGTAATACCGATAGGGGGTAATAGCAAGCCCTAATCCGGTTGTTGCCTTTTGTCCGGCAACAAGATTGTTCAAGTCCTTTCGCACATTTCCACTCACCACATATCCGGTTTCGTTTTCATTTAATATGCTTCCGTTTAAAGACGTAGTCTTTGGCAGATGTAGCTTGCCCGTATTAATGATAATATCCCCGTTAATCCATAATGAGTCCGTATCAATAAAATTTGTGCCGCCGGCAGCGTTTAATGAATAAAATTTAAGTGGATTATTCGACATTATCCGGCAATTTTTATCCGTAGCGCCGATGCTTATTATTGTCGATGTATCGCAGCGCAATTGCCCATCAATAATCAAATCCGTTTGAAAGGCGATGTGTGTTGCTTTGGCAAGCTTTACCACTACCCCGTCATCAATCGTTGTGGATTGTGCAAAAGACGTAATGGAACACAAACAAGCAAACCCAAGAAATACTTTTTTTTTCATTTTATTTTTTCTTTATAAAGTAAATCGCAAGATAAGGG
>JAISRS010000479.1 GCA_031273485.1 Prevotellaceae bacterium | reverse complement strand
AAACGACAAAGCGACGCCGACAACGTAAAACTCCGTAGGAGTTGCCCTCTTGATAACCCCGTACAAGCGAAAAGCGCAGTGCGGGGTAACGACGATGGGATTTTTGTCGTACACCCATCCAGAAATAGACTTATTTTATACTTCATTTTTCTGGATTGCTTCGGTTTACGCCTACCAATGACGCTACGCCGAACGGGAGCGCTCCCACTTCCACTTTAAGGTCTTTAAGGTCTTTAAAGACCTTAAAGACCTTAGTACCCGCTAAAAGCGCAGACCCGCCTTGTTGCAAGCGGGTTTGAAAGTTGGAAGCCCTGCTTTTAGCTTCGGCGTAGCTGTCATTGCTACAGTGCAGCCAGAAATAATAGCGCCTCAAAAAAAGATTTAGCCTGAAAAATCAAGTTTTTAGAAGTTCCCTAAATTATTTACATTTGTCCCTCAAAATTAATAATAATATATCTTGGATTTTAATGAAACTCATCGTATTATTTATTGTATTTGTGACTGATACCTGTTGTTTGTCGGCACAAAATATTTCCGGTAAAGTCGCAAATCAAAATGAGGAACCTTTGCGGCAGGCGAGTATTGTACTGAAATCTTTTGAAAACGATGTAATCGGCAGCGTTAAAACCGACGCAAACGGCGCATTTACACTGTTGTATGAAAACAATGGGGATTATTTACTTGAAATATTCTGCGCAGGATACGACAGCGTTTTCATTCAATTGAAAAACAGCGTCGGCGACATCAATTTGGGTATAATAAAATTGAGCGAACAGGTCGTTTTGCTGGATCAGGTTGTTGTGCAGGCTACACAAAAAAACGTCAAAATCGACCGGCAAATAATATTTCCTACGGAAGTGCAGGTTAAAACCTCGTCTTCGGGCTACGGTTTATTGAACAAAATCACTCTGCCGGGCATCAAAACAGATGATATGCAGAATACTGTCGCCTCAATCGGAAACGCCGGAACGGTGCAGATACGTATCAACGGCATCGAAGCAAGTCAGTCGGAGATTATAGCCTTAAATCCCAAAAATGTGCTGCGCATAGAATTTATTGACGCTCCCGGAGTTCGTTATGGCGAAAATGTGGGTTCGGTGATTAATTTCATTGTTAAACAGCCCGATGGCGGCATCACCGCCGGAGTAAATCTTACCGGCGCTCTTACGGCAAATTACGGCAGTGATAATATATATTTGAGAATAAATCATAAAAAGAGCGAATTTGGGTTGAGTTACGGATTGGATTACAGTGATTTTTCGCAACGTGAAGATGAAGAAATCCGTTACCGGATGCCCGACCAAACGGTGCATCAAATCAACCGCAAAGGGACGGATTCGCCAATATTTACGGGAAATCACAAGGTTCAGATAAAGTACAATTTGCACGAAGCCGACAAATATGTTTTTAATGTTTCGTGGCAGAATAATTTCAGGAACAATCCGGCAAATATCAGTCAAAATGTTTCGGAAACCGATGAAAACGACTATCGGATTACGCGGGAAATCAACGATAAATCTTCGTCAATGGCTTTAGACCTGTATTTTCAAACGAATTTACCCAAATCTCAAAATCTGATTTTTAACCTGACGGGCGCCTGTCTCAATTCGGATTACGAGTATAGTTATCAGTCGTATAATCAGGATTCCAATTTGTCGAAACACGGTTATAGCGCCGACGGCGAAAAATATTCCCTAATCGGAGAAGCGCTTTACGAAAAACAATGGAAGGATTTGAAATATTCGGGCGGATTGCATGTTACGCAAAATTATCTCAACAACATTTACACGGATACCCAAGGAACGTCTGACGCAAAAATGCACAATACTTCTTTGTATTTTTATTCTCAAATTCGGGGTAAATTCCATAAATTCGGTTATATGCTGGGTTTGGGTTTCAGCAGCCAACGTAATGAGCAAAATTCGGACAGATATACTTATTTGAGTTTTCGACCTGTGGTAAATCTCTCATATCCGGTGTTTAAAAACGCCGTTTTACGTTACGGTTTTTCGGTCAGACCTCATTTGCCAAGCCTGTCGAATTTGAGCGATGTGCGGTTGCAAAAAAACGATTGGGAAATAACAGTAGGAAATTCGCATCTGAAACCATTTCGCAATATCATCAATGACTTGATATTCGACTATCAACATTCAAAATTCAGCGTGCAGATAACAACCGGATACAGGTACAGTAAAAATGCCGTTATGCCGACCATTGAACGGATACAGGCAGTTGACGGAAATGTGCTGTTTTTGTTTGGCGGCGAAAATCAAAAAAGTATGAGTCACCTGCGCGGACAGGTTGATGTACAGTATGATATTATTCCCGATAAACTGATTTTTGAAGGTTATGGCGGTATAATCAGATCGTTTAGCGATGGCAATAATTATACTCACGCTCTTACTTCTGTTTATGGCGGAGGACAACTGTTATGCTACGTCGGGCGCTGGTCGGTGGCGGGAAGCGTGAACAGCCGATACAGAGAGTTTTTTGGAGAAACCGTCTGGAATGATGCCTGTTACAGTCGTATTAGATTGTCGTATCATCTAAAAAACATGCACTTCAGCGCAGGATGGATGTATCCTCTGCAATCAAAAGGAAAATATTCAGGCACAGAACTCAACAGCCAACTGATGCAAAAAACTGCATGGACTGCCGTGAAAAATTACGGAAATATGCTTACTCTCAATTTTGTGTGGAATCTTAATCTGAAACGCAAATACCAAATCCCCGATAAACGGTTGAATAATACGGATAACGATGCAGGAATAGTTAAATGAATTATGAATTATGAATTATGAATTATTGAGAGATGTTTTGGATATTGCGGTCTTTAGTATCTTTAAAGACTTTAAAGTCCCTAAAGACCTTATGACCACCTTTTAAAATCAATTTAATTCAATCTTAAAAAAATTTAGTTAATTTTGCGCCTTTATTAAAAGAAACGAATATGTATATTATAAAAAATAAAGCGTTGCTGTTAATTATTGATGCTCAATATGATTTCTGTGATACAAAAGGCGCTCTGTACGTTCCGGGAGCGGAAAATGATATGGAACGTCTGGGCGCTTTTATCCGAAATAATGAAGCTATGATTGAAAATATTGTACTTTCTCAGGATTCGCATCAGGTTATGGATATTTCGCATCCTGCTTTTTGGCAAAACAGGGAGGGAAAAAATCCGTCGCCTTTTACTTCAATCTCTGTTGAAGATGTTGAACAGGGCGTTTGGATTCCCGTTATCGAAAAAAAGAGGACTCTGGAATATCTGAAACAATTGAACGAACAGGGTGAATTTCCTCATGTTATATGGCCAGAACATTGTATCGAAGGCAGCAGAGGCGCATCAATCGCCGACAGCGTTATGAGAGAAGTCGAAAACTGGTCGCGTTCGCAGCAACGATGTTTCACCGTTGTTCAAAAAGGCAAAAATCCCATGACGGAACATTTCGGCGTATTTAAAGCTAATATCCCTGTGGATGAAGATTTCGGGACACAGGAAAACAGGGAACTGCTGGATTTGATTTCCCGATATTCGACAATATATATAGCCGGAGAAGCACAAAGTCACTGTGTTGCAACAACAGTGAAACAACTGCTGCCATATCCCGCAATTGCGGAAAAAATCATTATTCTGAAAAATTGCATGTCGCCCGTTACCGGATTTGAACATCTGGCTGATTCAATATATCAACAACTTAATCAACATCAATTTATAGAAGTATAATGATAAAAATTCTTAAATACCACTGGAGGGCGATTCTTTGGCTTGTTGTGATTGTAATCGGTTCGTTGCTGCCCGGAGATAATTTGCCGGCAACATCCATATTCGCAAGAATACCGCATTTCGACAAAATGGTGCATTTTATATTGTATTTTACTTTTACTCTTTTCCTTATGTCCGGATTTTCACGTCAGTATAAAAACAATTCCGGATTTAAAAAGAAGGCTTATGTCTATAGTTTTATTATCGCTTTTTTGTTGGGCGCTTCCATTGAATTTATTCAGGAACACGTTGGTCGCAGTTACGACGAAATGGATATGATAGCTAATACTACAGGCATCGCAGTTTCATTATTATTATTTAATCCCATTAAATGGATACTTCGGAACATCCTGTAAACAGAAAAGATCTTACGTCTGTGTTTACTACGGAACGCAGAACGTTGAAACAATGGATAAAAGACCATCAAATCGGTATATATTCCACTGTGATATTTCATTTATTGGTGTTTCTTATACTTGCTCTCAACGAACTACATACAAAAATGACGCGCATAACGGTAATCGAATTAGTGCATCATGTTGTTGAGGAGGAAGAACCTGAAATTAGCTCCGAAGAAGAAAAGGAAAGACTTAAAAAAGAACTGGATAAAATGCTGAATGAAATGCCTAACCCTGACGTCAAATTGCCGAATATGGCGGTCAATGCGGCTGCCGGCGGAAGCAAATCGGGAAAAGGGTCGGGATCGAATATGTCGTTTTTCTCAAACAGGAATACCTCAACATTGCAAAATGAAAAGGAAAAGGAAAAGGCGAAAGAAGAATCGGAAAAACAAAGAGAGAAACGCGGAGTGGATGAAGTTCCTGATATTAATCCCGTTGTATCTGCCGCAGGGGAAGCCTACAAGGGTCCTTCGGTTGTGTCGTATTATTTGTACGGCAGAACGGCTCTGTCGCTTCCCGTGCCGGCGTATAAGTGTTTGAACGGCGGCGATGTAACCATCATAATAGAAGTTAATAAATTTGGATATGTACTTACGGCAGAGGTGGACAGTAAAAATTCAAGCAAGGACGACTGTTTGCATATTGCGGCAAAGCAAGCCGCTTTAACCGCCCGATTTTCTTCTTCATCAAGTTCGGAGATTCAAAAAGGTAATATCGTTTACAGATTTGTGTCTCAACAGTAAATAATTAAAACTAAAATGTTAAAAGATAAAATATCAAACTATTTGTTTCTTGATATAGAAACTGTTCCCGAATACCAAAACTACGAGGATGTTCCCGAACAGCTCAAACGTTTGTGGGATAAAAAATCGGCTTATCAAAGAAAAGCCGACGAAACTGCTGCCGATTTTTATAAAAAAGCAGGCATCTGGGCGGAATTTGGAAAGATTATATGTATAAGCTGCGGTTTTATTGATTCGTCAAATACCCTGAGATTAAAGTCTTTTTATGGAGATGAAAAAGATTTGCTCGTAAGATTTTTGGAGATGCTTTCAAAATTTTGCGGCAATAATAAAACAGCAAAATTATGCGCTCATAACGGCAAGGAATTTGATTTTCCGTATATTGCACGCCGTGTGCTTATCAATGGATTGAATCTTCCGCCGGTATTGGACACACAAAACATGAAACCCTGGGAAATGCCTTTTGTGGATACTCTGGATTTATGGAAATTCGGAGATTATAAACATTACTGCTCTCTGGAACTGCTGGCTACGCTGTTCGGTATCCCGTCGCCGAAGGACGATATCGACGGAAGTATGGTTGCAACAGTCTATTATACGGATAATAACCTCGAACGTATTGTGGAATATTGCGAAAAAGATGTGATAACTTTAACCAAACTTTTTCTCAAAATCAAACAGGCGCCGGAATTTCAAGATGTAACTGTTGT
>JAISRS010000392.1 GCA_031273485.1 Prevotellaceae bacterium | reverse complement strand
ACCGATGGAACCTTTGCCGGGCCTAACGGTTATTATGAAATTAACCGTTCATACGACCGCCAGATATATGCCGATGTGCTGGCAAATATTAATAAGCGTTTTGAAGATTTTACTTTGCAAGTGAATGTTGGCGCCAGCATCAGCGACACCAAGAAAGATGCGTTGACAGTCAACGGAAACATTCGCTCAGACGGTATTCCCAATGTGTTTAATGTAATGCAATTGGACAAAGACACGAAAAAAGAGATACAGGCAGGATGGAGAACGCAGTCGCAAGCCGTGTTTGCCAGCGCCGAAGTGGGTTATAAAGGGATCTACTACCTCACCGTAACCGGACGCAACGACTGGGAATCCGCTTTGGCAAATACCGAAACAACGTCCTTTTTTTATCCTTCGGTAGGACTGTCGACCGTGCTGTCCGAAATACTTCCACTGCCGAGACAAGTAGAATATTTGAAACTCAGGGCGTCTTTTACGAAAGTAGGGACTCCTATTCCAAGAAACATCTCCATGTTGACCTATGCTTGGAATCAAGATACATGGAGCGGATGGGCTACACAATCCATTTATCCTATACGGGTATTCAAACCCGAAAGTACGTATTCATGGGAATTGGGTTTGACGGCTCGTTTTTTAGACCACTTCAATTTGGATTTTTCGTGGTACCATACCAATACGGTTAATCAAACGTTCGAACCTCAAATATCCGTATCCTCAGGCTACGCTACCATGTACATGCAAACAGGCAATGTGCGCAACACCGGTATTGAAGCGGCGTTAGGCTATACCAACACGTGGCATGGTTTTACATGGGCTACTAATTTTATCCTGAGTACGAACAGTAACAAAATTGAAGAGTTGGTGCACAATGCCATTCATCCCGAAACCGGCGAAATTATCAATAAAGACAAGCTGGCTTTAGGCGGCCTCGGATATTCATACTACATACTAAAGCCCGGAGGTACGCTTGGCGATCTTTATTCTACCCAAGACCTCAAACGCGATAGCGAAGGGAAAATCTATGTAGATGCCAGTGGAAATATTCAGACCAACGTAGCGGATGAGATTTTCTTGGGCAGCGTATTTCCCAAAGCAAACCTTTCGTGGAGAAATGATTTTTCATGGAATAATATTAATCTTGGGTTTATGTTCTCGGGCAGGATAGGCGGCGTGGTATATTCCGCCACACAAGCCGCTCTTGACCTCTATGGCGTATCGGAAACCACTGCTATAGCACGCGACAACGGAGGGGTAATCATCAACGGAGGAGATGTGATTAACGCCGAAACATGGTATAATACCATTGGCTCAAGCGAAGGTCTTCCCCAGTACTATACTTATAGCGCTACCAACTTCCGCTTGCAGGAACTCAGCCTCGGATATACCCTTCCGAGAAAAGTACTGAAAGGCGTAGCAGACATTACCGTTTCGCTGGTCGCCCACAACCTGTGGATGATTTACTGCAAAGCGCCGTTTGACCCTGAATCCGTAGCTTCAACAGGAAGCTATTATCAAGGCATAGACAATTTTATGACGCCCAGTTTACGCAGTATTGGGTTTAACCTGAAAGTTAAATTTTAAACTTGAACAAGCAATGAAACAGAATAAAATACAATATAAAATCTTTTTGATACTCCTCGTTTTTGCAGTACAGTCTTGTACGGGAAATTTTGAGGACATTAACAGAAACCCTTATGAAGTAACAAAGGACGAGATGAAGCGCGACGGTTACAATGTGGGCGCATCATTAATCGCTCTACAAGGGGTGGTTGTTCCATTGGAAACCAATTATCACCAACTTCAAGTAGGGCTTGCAGGGATGGAATTTGCAGGCTATACAGCCAGCGAACACGACTGGACGGCAAAATTTTCAACTTATAACCCGCCGGCAAACTGGAACCTTGTAGGATTCAACGATGCCATATCCAGAATTTTCCCTCCTTATTTTGAAATACAAACCCTAACGGATGACCCCGTAGCCCTTGCCCTTGCCACTCTTTTCAAAGTAGCGGCTATGCATCAGGTTACGGATACCTATGGTCCTATTCCGTACGCAAAGATTGGGATCCTTGGCGGACTCACCGCACCGTACGACTCGCAAGAAGCGGTGTATACTAAAATGCTCGAAGAACTCGACGAGGTCATTGACGTATTGACGTTAAATAGGTCATTGGTCGCCTTTAACGGGAAATATGACAATGTCTATTTGGGGGCGGTAGAAAAATGGGTGAAATATGCCAATTCGCTCAAGTTACGCATGGCTATAAGATTGTCGTACGTAAAACCTGATTTGGCACGGCAAGTGGCAGAGCAGGCAGTGGGGCATGAAATAGGCGTGATTACTTCCATCGCCGATAATGCGTTATTGAAAAATATAACGCAAAATCCCATAGAGCAGCAGGTCGTTAGCTATTCCGATATGGATGCCGGAGCAGATATTGTATCGTACATGAATGGGTATGACGACCCGCGCAGAGCCGTCTATTTTACCGAGTCATCAAGCGGTGGATATGCCGGACTGCGTGGAGGAACAGATTATAACCAAAAAATCTGTATAGAAGACAGGTCGAGTAGTTGCATATATTCGTTGCCAAAAATAGGGGTAACCGACCCGTTGATGTGGATGAATGCGGCTGAAGTAGCGTTTTTAAAAGCGGAAGGCGCTTGGCGCGGATGGAATATGGGGGGGACGGCCAAAGAACTCTACGAACAAGGCATTACGCTCTCATTCCAGCAACATGGCCTTGCTGCTGCTGCGAACAATTATATTACCAGTACGGCTACGCCGGCTGCGTATGTGGATCCGATGGGGGTTGCGGCAAACAATTTTGGGCCTTATTCTACCGTGCAAATTAAATGGAATGACGCCGGCGATTTTGAAGAAAATTTGGAACGCATTATTACCCAAAAATGGATTGCCATATTCCCGCTGGGCAATGAAGCATGGGCGGAATTTCGTCGTACGGGGTATCCGAAATTAGCGCCGGTGGTATTAAATAAAAGCGGCGGGGCGGTACCTGTGGGAGCGTTTGCAAAACGGCTTGCCTTTTCATCGCGTGAATACACCGAAAACGGCGACAATGTACGGGCAGCCATTGGACTACTCGGCGGTCCCGATAATATGGGCACCAAACTATGGTGGGACAAAAAAAACTAAGAACTAAAAGTTAAGAACTAAGAATTATGAAAATAAAAACAATCATACTAATATTCTCGCTAACTGTTGCAGGTTTTTTTACAGCCTGCAGCGAGTGGACGGAGCCGGAGTCTTTGACGATCGACAATCCGTCAATTGAAACGGAAAATGCCGCGTTATACCAACAATATCTGGAAAATCTGCGGAATTATAAAAAAACGAACCACCAGATAGTAATCGGTTGGTTTGATAACCGGGAGAAAATACCCAATAGCCGTGCGGTGCACCTCGAAGCATTGCCCGACAAAGTGGATATTGTAACACTGCTTCACGGCGATGACCTTGCCGGTTTTGAAATAGCCGAAATGGAAGCTATTCGCAGGGATAAAGGGACTAAAACCATTTATACTGTCAACTACGAAGCTTTCCGTCAGGATATCGAAGACCGCAATGCGGAAATTGAACAACAAAATAAAGACGGGCAGGAAGCCGCTGACGCAGCAGGTACCACATACGTACCGATACCATTGATAGACCTTGCCGCAGAACTTCCCGAATTTATAGACCGGCAACTTTCGTTGCTGGATAAATACGGATATGACGGGCTTAGCATTCATTTTGTTGGAAAATATATTTTGCCTGACGACGAACGACCGGCTATGCAGGCCTTGCAGGACGTCCTGTTCGGCAAATTACAAACGGTGATGAATGCCCATGCCGGCAAACTGTTTATCTTTGAAGGGGCGCCTCAAAATGTTTACAATAAAGAGCTACTGCAAGCATTTCGGTATATCGTACTGCGGACAGAAAAAATAACGGATATGCAAATCCTGACGGAAACAGTACAAAGAACATTATCCAT
Organism: Prevotellaceae bacterium; assembly: GCA_031273485.1. Classification (GTDB taxonomy): domain Bacteria; phylum Bacteroidota; class Bacteroidia; order Bacteroidales; family UBA932; genus JAIRLF01. The sequence continues at coordinate 2,433 of JAISRS010000392.1, read as the reverse complement.
TTCAGGCGTGCCATCCGGCAACCTGATTGTTTGCGCAAGCGCACTCTCCACCGATAATACCGATACCGGCACCGGAAATATTACGGCGGCAGACGGTACCACCAAAAACGCCATTACCGAAATAGCCCACTGGGTAAAAACACCGGATTTCTTTACCAAAGCGGGATTAGGCATTTATCGGATAAATGACGATTACTACAACGCAGAACAAGATTATAAATTTACCCGGGAAGCGATTGAGATAATGAATCCTTCCTCTAAAAATTAATAGAACCATGAAACGATACATTACTTTAATAATTGCAGCACTTACGTTAATGGTTCTCTACGCCTGTAACAGGGTAGGAGAATCGGAATCGAATTTCGACAACGTGGTGTATATTGAAAACGCCAAAGTAAGCAACACTGAAAAAATGGCGCTGAAAGAAAAACATACCGAACTGGAACGAACCATTAAAGCAGGGATGGCCTTGCCTTCAGACAAGGATGTTCGTGTTACATTCAAGGTTGATATTTCATTGGTGAACACATATAAAAATATCAACTACATGGAGGCCGAGCCGCTGCCTGCCGCAAATTATGAGTTATCGGTAACACAGACCGTCATTCCTGCCGGTCGTGTAATGTCTCCTGAAATCACAATCGTATTCAAAAATTTACAGGACTTGCCGAAGAATGTAAATTACGTGCTGCCCGTAACGATGGAAGGCGCCGATGGCGTTTCGATACTCAATGGATCAAGAACGATTTATTATGTATTGCGCAAAGGCGCTACCATTACTACGGCAGTGAGCACCGAGGAAAATTATTTTGAATTCCCGAAAATGGAAGAGAGTGATGTCATGGACGGGCTTACAAACGCGACCTTTGAGGGATTGATAAAGCCCCGCGATCTTAGCAATAGCGTAAGCACTTTTTTAGGCGTGGAAGGCTACGCGCTCATCCGCATTCGGGACGCCGCAGGAGGACATACCCGCACGGACGCACAATTTTTTGACACGTGGACGGGCTATGAAATAGGCCTGAACAAATGGATACACCTTGCCTTTACCATTGATGCCACCACCGGCGACCGGAAACTTTATGTGAATGGGAAATTAGAATTTGAAGGTTCCGGTTCTACTTACCCCGCAGGTGTTGATTTGGGGAAAAAGCTGAGTTCCCATACCACTGATAAATTCTACATCGGCCGATCGTATGATGATGCGCGTGATTTTAAAGGTAACATGTGTGAAGTGCGTATATGGAATGTGATACGGACACAAGAGGAAATAGCCGATAGTATGTACGAAGTCGAACCCGATACTCCGGGGCTGATAGCGTACTGGAAAATGGACGAGGGCAGTGGAAACACCATTAAAGACTACAGCGGAAACGGTCTTGACGGGAAGGCAAAGAATCCGCTCGCATGGATTTCAGTAGAACTGCCTGCCGAATAATTATGTATATTATTAATGATTTATAAAAAATACTATGATACGGAATAATACCAAAAAAAGAATGTGGAGCATCATTCCCATAATGCTCATAGCTGGTGGTGTTTTTTTCGCTTCCTGCAATGACAACATTGTTGTTGGCAGCGTAGATGAAACACCCTATATATTGTCCGGCGAAAGTTTCGGCTACTTAAAAGACGTAACCACTTCCCGGACGGAAATACCTGTAAAGGTTACCAACAGTATCGACCTTAAAGTAAGTTTCGGCCTTTCCAAAGCTACCGGAGAAACGGTGAGCGCTACGTTGGCGGCAGATACCACTCTCGTGCAAACGTATAATGAAACGAATAATAAGGCCTACAAAGCATTTCCTGCCGACCAGGTAACAATTGCCGGCAATGGCGTTTTGTCGGTCGGCCAATGGAAAACAGCTTCCAATCCGCTCACTGTTTCGCTGGCTAAAGGCGCTCTTAGCAATGGCACCTACCTGCTGCCGATAACAGTGAAAGAAAGCGCAACCGTTAAGATAACGGAAAGTTTAAAGACGCTGTACTATGTCATCGAAGTAGCCGATGTGTTTACACCGGGTTCTACCGCGAAACCGGGCGGCGTCAAAACCTTATGTTATGTGGAAGTCGGAAATGCCAATGCAAATATGCTGAATGTGGGCGCCTATGTATTAAAAGATAGCGGGATCCCATTTTTTGACATCGCGGTTGTTTTTGCCGCAAACATTAAATATGATGTCGCCACAGGAGAAGTATCGCTGGTCTATAACGAATCGGTTGGCCATATTTTAAGAAATCGCGACACGTATATTAAGCCCTTGCAGGATAAAGGCATTAAGGTAATACTTGGCGTAGTGGGTAACTGGGATTTTGCAGGCGTTGCCAACTTGCAAGGCGACGTTCTCCGAAATTATGCAAAACAGTGCCAAATAGCCATAGATACTTACGGATTAGACGGCATTGACTTTGACGACGAATGGTCAACCTAT
>JAISRS010000206.1 GCA_031273485.1 Prevotellaceae bacterium | reverse complement strand
CTCCAACTCACTCCGCTACGCTCCGTTAGGTGCTCACAATGGGCGTGTCGGCTTGTTTTTCCTGCCATGCGTTCATTCGGTCGTCATTCGCGGCTACTCCTGCCCCCTGAAACCCCAATAAGGTATTCACTTACGCTCATTCATTTTTTGTCAGGAGCAGCAACCGCTGATTGTTGTGCTCGCTTGCGGGTCGCTCGAGCTAATCGGGCTGTCACGTTTTTTGCAATGTTTCGTTTCGTTTTTTTGTCAATCCTTTTCAGCGGTCTTTGCCGTGTTCGTTTCGGTCGTTCTGCTACACTCCACTCTCTGTTCTCACACTGCAAAACATTGTTTAACCCATGCAAGACTATCATCCTTTCACTCCATTTCGCTACGCTTCATTCTGTTCTTTCATTCCGTCACTTACCCTGCATGTACCACGCAGGCGTCCACAGCCTCCACTACATTATGGCTATCTATGTTTGCCACCCTTGCTCCACTCGCAGACAGCTCGCGCCTAATGCAGCAGCCAAAATACACTCCATTGCGTTGCATTTTTACTGCTACGCTCAAATAATTGCCACTTAACGCGACAATGTCCTACACGTTGACAAACGCCATAACCGGAACTTATTCCTATTATATCATTAATCCAAACTTTGAATTTTCCTGCAACTTTTCAGCCTGAAGCCACCTCTTTTGAGACAATCTCTTCCATAAACAAATATCATCTCTTTCGTATAACGTCCCGGAGATGGATAATATAAATTCCTGCAACATTGCCTGATTCAAAAAATAGTTGTAGCTTTGCGTTCAAAATAAAATCATTCACCATGAACAAGTCAATTATTTTTCTTTCATATTTTTGTTTGGGGTCTCTGTTGTCGACAGGACAGAATCAGAACGAATGGCCCGTCCTGAAACATTATGATCATGACCATTTACTGCATATCGCTTTGCCTCTGGGAGGAATCGGCACCGGAACCGTTTCGCTGGGTGGACGTGGAGAATTGCGTGACTGGGAAATAATGAACAAACCCGGAAAAAATTTCAGTACCATGCCGGCCGGTAATCAAACTCCGTTCTTTGCCATTTATGTGAAGCCCCGGGGAGAGGAACCCATGACAAAGGCATTGATCGGCCCGGTAGACGACAGTGAATATATGAACAGCGCCGGATGCCCGGTGAATCATCATGGCATGCCCCGTTTCTCGTCGGCGTCTTTTGATGCGGCATACCCCTTCGGACAGGTAAATTTGACGGATGAAACGCTTCCGGTATCCGTACGGATAAAAGGGTATAATCCCTTTATACCGGGCGATGTGGATGCCAGCAGTATTCCCGTTGCGATTTTGCGTTACGAAGTCAGCAATCTTACGAATGCGGCGATAGAAGTAGCCGTATGCGGCACCATGCGCAATTTTATCGGAACGGACGGCAGCAAAGTCTACAAAACATGGACGGGATACGACCCTTACGGCGCAAAAAAAAATATAAATACCTTCCGCGAAACGGCTCACATCAGAGGAATCTACATGACCAGCGACGGGGTGGATCCGAACGACCAGGCCTGGGGCACCATTGCATTAACCACGGCGGAGAAGGAAGTCAGTTTTCGCCGGTCATCCATACCCAACGACTGGGAAAACGCCATTCTCAATTTCTGGGATGATTTCAGTGACGACGGCATACTTGCGGACAGGGAACAACCGGTCGACGACAATCCAATGGCATCGCTGGCGGTCAAAAAAATAATTCCTCCAAAGTCTACACAAACATTCGCGTTTTACATCACCTGGCATTTCCCGAATCGCATGGACTGGAACGACGGTAAAAACATTGTCGGCAACTATTATACCACCAGATACAACGACGCCTGGGATGTAATCGAAAAGGAAGCGCCTCACATGCCGGAATATGAAAATCGAACCATTCGGTTTGTCCGTACCTTCCTGTCGTCCACCATTCCGGACGTGGTAAAGGAAGCGGCCTTATTCAATCTCTCCACTCTGCGTTCACAGACCGTATTCCGCCTTCCGTCCGGACACATGATGGGATGGGAAGGTGTGATGAATGAAGCAGGTTCCTGCTACGGCAACTGCACCCATGTATGGAACTACGAAACAGCCACCTCGTTTCTTTTCGGTGAACTCGCCAAAACAATGCGCGATGTGGAATTTACATATGGCACCAAGGAAAACGGCAAGATGATGAACCGGGTGAATCTGCCGCTTGAATCGAACTTTTCCATCGACCATGTGGCTGCCGCCGACGGACAGATGGGAACAATCATGCGTTTCTACCGCGACTGGATGCTTTCCGGCGATCACGCATTTCTCCAAAAATACTGGCCAAAAGTGAAAGCTTCCATGTCCTATGCATGGATCGAACACGGGTGGGACGGCAATCAGGACGGCGTCGAAGAAGGTCGACAGCACAACACGATGGATGTGGACTATTTCGGGCCTAATCCGCAAATGCAGTTCTGGTATTTTGGCGCATTAAAAGCAACGGCCGTTATGGCGCGCGCCATGAAAGATTACGCTTTTGCCGACAAATGCGATAAAATTTTCGCTTCGGGCAGCCACTGGGTAGACGAACATCTTTTCAATGGAGAATATTACGAACACAAAATTACTGATCCAAATACATTTGAATTTCTGAACATAAACAATCCCGGTGTCGAAATCCCCAAGTTTCAGTTAGGTCCCGGATGTCTGGTCGACCAGTTGGTCGGTCAATATATGGCGCATGTACTCGAATTAGGCTATCTGGCCGACAGAAATAATATCCGAACTACATATCAAACCATTATGAAATACAATTATATACCCGGCTTTGAAAACCGGTTTAACAATATGCGCTCCTATGTAATGGGAAAAGAAAGCGGACTGGTAATGGCCAGCTGGCCCAAAGGCCGGCTTGAAGTTCCTTTCCCGTATTTTGCCGAATCAATGACCGGATTCGAATACGCCGCCGCCGTTGGAATGCTCTACGAAGGGCAAATCGAAGACGGATTAAAATGCATTCAAAGCATCCGTGAACGTTTCGACGGAAAAAAACGCAATCCATTCAACGAACCGGAGTGCGGATATCACTATTCCCGTGCGATGGCCTCATGGTCGGGCGTATTGGCCCTTACCGGATTCCACTATTCCGGCATCAATCATACCATTACTTTTTCATCAAATCCCGGCGTATATTTCTGGAGTAATGGTTATGCCTGGGGCACTTGTCGTGTAGACAAAGAAAAAGCTACGCTAACAATTCTATCAGGCAGTATCGCACTAAGTCGTTTCGCACTGACGGACGGCAACTCGGTGAAGCTAAAAAAGTCGATAATCCTAAGCGCCGAAGGAAACGACAACTTGTCCATAGATATAAAAAACAACAAAAGAATCACCATTCATTAAAAAAGAAAAGTAGCCTCTCTTGACTGCGGGAGGCTACTTTTCTTTATATTATCAATTCATTTCAAACGCATAACAGTAGCGGAATTTTTGAAAATATTCATAAGTATACCTGAAGTATAGGCGAAGTATAGGAATATGGTCTTTGTCGGGTATAAATACAAAAATATCATCTCCACATACTGATTAACCTGTTTATAAATAGTAAAAACTTTTTTCATCATACTACTTTATTTCATCGTATAGCTTTTATTTTGTTTTCTCCAAATAATAAAGTAGCTATTTACTTAAATTTTAAAACATGTTTTTCAATAGAAAAACACTTCGCATACATATAAAAATATACCCTGATAAAGTTATAAATAACAAGTTAATAAACCATTTATTATATTCATTGTAAATGAATTATATATGCTTATAAACTGTTTATAAATAATGATCGATACTTATAATTGAATTATAAAACAAATCCGGTAAAAAATTCTCAACACAATCAACAGAACATAATATACATCATATTTTAATTTCAATCAATAAACAATACATATATATAATATGACTGTTGATAATCTGAGTTCTGTTTAAGAAATAGTCCGTCAGGACTGAATCTCAATATAAAAAGATTTTATTATACTATTTTTTGTCCGTATAGGACATCCATGTGAATTCCCTACGGGAAATTTTTAGGAGAACCCTATTGTTTTTTCTATTGATATGTATGCCCTAACGGGCAAATTGTTTAATTTTCGGCAATTTATCAATTGTACTTATTCGGAACTCAGGTTTGATATTTGAAAAGGACATGTTTAAATTTAATTGTAAAAAAAGAGACCGCCTTATTTTTTGGCGGTCTCTTTTAAAAGTGATCCACCTGGGGCTCGAACCCAGGACCCCATCCTTAAAAGGGATGTGCTCTACCTGCTGAGCTAGTGAATCATCCAAAATATTATTTGTGGAATTCGGGTGCAAAGATAGTACTTTTTAGAATAAAAACAACAGGTGATTTTTAAATGGTCGTTTTTTTGTTTATGTCTTATGGACGGCACGAATGATTTTTTATTAAAAAATTCAATTTGTAATACGTTCAGTGAACGGTTACTATTTAATATTATGGAGAATATGTCCCATGCGTTCTTTTTTTGTTTTCATATAAAATTCATTGTGAGGATTGAGTGTAACCTCAATCGAGACGTTCTCTACCACGGTTAATCCGTAGGCTTCAAGTCCGACCCGTTTGACGGGATTGTTTGACATCAGCCGTATTTTTGTTACTCCAATCTGACGCAGTATTTGTGCTCCCACGCCATAATCCCTTTCGTCGGCCTTGTGTCCTAAATGCAGGTTGGCATCTACCGTATCCATACCGTTTTCCTGCAGTTTATAGGCTTTCATTTTTTCCATCAGTCCGATGCCTCGTCCTTCCTGGTTGAGATAGATGATGACGCCCCGCCCTTCCTGTTCAATCATCTGCATGGCTATGTGCAGTTGTTCGCCACATTCGCAACGCAAAGATCCGAAAATATCTCCCGTGACGCAGGAAGAATGAACGCGCACCAGTATGGGTTCATTTTTTTCGATGTTGCCTTTAATCAGAGCGATATGTTCCAGTCCGGTACTTTTTTGGTAAAAAGGAATCAGACGGAAGCTTCCGTATTTAGTAGGCATGTTTACTTCTACTCCTTTTTCGACGAGTGATTCGGTTTTTAGCCGGTAGGCAATCAGATCATGTATAGAAATGATTTTAATATTAAATTTTCGGGCGACTTCCATCAATTGTGGAAGTCGTGCCATGGTTCCATCATCGTTGATTATTTCGATTAATGCACCGGCAGGGTACAGGCCGGCCAGTCGTGCCATATCCACGGTTGCTTCCGTGTGTCCCGAACGTCGCAGGACACCGCGGGAACGGGCACGGAGGGGGCTGAGATGTCCCGGTCGTCCCAAATCGGACGGTTTTGTTTCCGGATCGGCTAATGCACGGATGGTCTGTGCACGGTCATACATTGACACGCCGGTTGTACAGCCGCTGCCTAACTTGTCGATCGTGACCGTGAAAGGTGTTTCAAGCACAGACGTGTTATGCGATACCTGCATCTCCAGTTCCAGTTCGATGCAACGTTCTTCCGTAATGGGGGCGCATAACATTCCGCGGCCCTGGGTTACCATAAAGTTGACCTTTTCAGGAGTAATTTTCTCGGCAGCAATAATAAAATCACCTTCATTTTCCCGGTCTTCATCATCAACGACAATTAGAAATTTTCCTGCCCGGAAATCTTCAATAGCTTCTTCGATCGTGTTTAATTGACTCATATATCATATATTTTTATAATTCAAGTATTTTATATTTTTTTCTGCGGCTCAACGGTTTTATGCAGAATACCGAGCAGTTCGTCACTGATCCGCTGCATAGTCCGAATATCCTGCAACAACCATTTGCGCCGGTAAATAATAAACAAATAAGCGATTATTCCGACAGGGAAAATCCATGCGACAAGGAGACATACTTTATTGTTTAGCGGAAGATTAGTAAATTGATATCCGTTTGCGATGGGATAATCCATCAGTTTGTTCAGTATCAGGTTTTGTTCGGAATTACTTGCTTCTTCCACAATTTGTTCCAGTTCTGCCAGCAGTTGTCTGGCTTGCGGGTCTTTTCCTCCCTGTTTCCAGAAAGAAAAGTAAGGTATTATACATTTATTTTTTGCGAGATAAAGGTCGCAGTTTTGTTTTAATGTTTCAATGCGAAAAGTCAACGCGGCGTAATCCACGTTATACAGTATGATTTCTTTCTTTTCGATTTTGCGGGTCATCCGTTTGCCGAGCAATTTTTTCAGTCCTTCGATATATGTGTCGGCGTTCAGGATCACCGAATCATTTGCCGCTTTATACGTCAGAAAGATGCCTAACGGGAGAAGCACGGCGGAACTGAGCCACATACCCTGCCATGGCAGCCACATGCCGTTGCTTGCCATCTTGAATCCGATATTATTAATGATATAGTAGAAAATAAAAAGTAAAACTGAAATCACTACCGGCATTCCCAGTCCTCCCTTCCGGATAATGGCTCCGAGAGGCGCTCCGATAAAAAAGAATATCAGGCAGGCGAATGAAAGAGTGAACTTTGTATGCATTTCGGTATGATGTCGGCGTATTTCCTTTTCTTCGGCGGCCAGGATGGTCGATTTGGCGTAGTAGTCGGTCTGTATATTTTCAAAAGTGTGTTTTACGTTGGAAAGCAGGGATAGCCGGGTGTTTGGCGGTTGTTTCCGGTAAATACTGTCGAAGTTGAATGTATGGTCGGAGGATTTTTTTCTGGTGGATTCAGGGATTCCGGGGACTTCAACCTGTGTTGTTAATGTTTTTTTATACGACATATTGTAAATCTGGGTAGCGTTCAATAATTTCACACTATCCATACGAGTCGTCATGGAATCGATGGAGGAACGGAGAGCAGCCAGATTTTTCCCGACGTACCGGTCTTGCATGATGGATTCGTTTGCACGGTTGAAGTTTGCGTCAAACTTTATCAGTATGTCTTTGGTTTTGAAAGTTTCTTTCCGGTAAGGAACGGCTTCCTTAGAGCTGATTTTTTCCTGATTTTTCAGATTTTCAAACGATTCGCCGTTATACATTGAAAGAATCAGATACAATTTGTTGGTTGACATTTTCAGCCGTCCGGAGTCGGCTACAATAACCTGTGCATTATTGAATCCTTCGGAATAATCGTAAATCATCAATTCTTTCAGAAGTCCGGTTTTGTCTTTTTTCTTTACATATATATTATATCCCATGATTTCGCTGTAAAACGTACTTTCCGGAATTTCCAGTTCCGGTGATTTCTGTTTGATGGAGTGTAGCAGCGTCCACATTTTGACTTGGGAAAGGGGGATGACATTATTTTGAAAATAAAACGCACCGACGGAAATAATGCACAGAAAGATAATCAACGGTTTCATAATGCGAAACAGGGATATTCCGGCCGCTTTCATGGCCAGGAGTTCGAACTGTTCTCCCATGTTTCCGAACGTCATCAGCGAAGCCAGCAGAATCGCCAGCGGCAATGCCATCGGTACGAGCGAGAGGGCGGCGTAGGAAAACATTTCGGCCAGAACGCTTACTTCAAGTCCCTTTCCGACCATTTCGTCGATGTATTTCCAAAGGAATTGCATCAGAATAATAAACAGGCAGATGCCGAAAGTCATGATGAATAGCGGCAGGAAAGTTTTAAGCAGGAAAATATATAATCGTTTCAATTTCATTGTATCTTGTTGATTGACTGCAAAAGTAGTGTAAAATACAACAAAAACACCGTTTCAGGATGTAAAACTACATTAAGAAACTGTTTAAAAATTTTTCTGCGGAGTTATTTGGATCTAAAAAGGCTTTTGTCTTGTCGGAATTTCATCAAATAGCTCGCTATTATCAAAAATTTCGACTGCGAAAAAGCTACTTTTTATCCTTCAAATCCTTTCCTTGAAAAATTTAAACAGTTTCTAAATTCCCAGCGTGCGTTTCAATACTTCGATTTGTGAATCCCATAAAGCGATGACATCCGCTTTTTCTTCCGGCTCGGCGAAATCGGTTATTTCGAGCGAGGTGGAATGTGTCAGTTCAATGATGTGAATCATAAACTCGAAGTAGGAATTTTCATCTTCATCATCCACCCAGTGAAAACGGATGCTGGTTTCGGGTTTGATGCCCGCGATTATCGCTTCTTCCTGTGTTTTATTCCATGAAAAAACACACCGGTTCGCCTCGATACTGACTTTGTCAGCGAACCATGAAGATAATCCTGCCGGAGTGGTTAAGTAATTCCACAACCTGTGTTTGGATACTTTGTCAAAGACATATTCGATATGAAATTTCTCTTTTTTCATTACAATCTTGTTTTCGCGCACAAGTTACAAAAAAAAAAGAATTTCAAAGGAAAAAGAGGAAAAAAAGTATGTTTTTTTGAAGAAAAATTCATTTTAAGAGAGCGATGCTGTGATTGATTCCGGGATGTAAGAACTTCAAAATATGGAGAATATTTTATTATTAAGGCATTTTCGATTGACAATTGAAAATGAAGAGAATTATAAACGGTGAATGGAACGCGGATAAAACGGATTATCGCAAATTTTTAATCAAAGCCGGGACGGTTTTTGGACATCCTCATAAAACAAATACTCATTTTCTGCCTGAACCAACAGTCTTCGACTAAAGGCAGGAAAAGGCAGAAATTCATTTTATTTCAAAGTTCCGCCTTTCAGGCGGTGTGATTGGTTTTCGTTGTCCGCAGGTCAGCGGCCTGCGGTTATGAAAATCTGTCCTTTCAGGACATTAACCCGGTTCGGCAACGTTACCCTAACAGGGTTCCAAATCCTGTTAGGGTTATTCTCGTCTGGATTGCTTCGGGTAATACCATCGCAATAGCAGCGACGAAATCATTCACCATTCACCATTCATTCTCAATTCTCAACTTTCAATTCTCAATTCTCGAAGGGGATTCCAAGCCCTGTTAGGGTTTGATTGCGGATGATGCGCGTCTTCATTTCCGTAAGCTAAAGCATACGGTTAATAATGTGTCGTCCCTGGCGGGACGGGATGTGTGTCGGAACCATTTTTTTCGTTTCTTTCATTCTCTTCACTTCGCTGGCGCTGTCCCAAAAGAGACTTTTTTAACCACAAAGAACACAAAGAGTTTTCACAAAGTTCACAAAGGGAAACGATTATCAATTACGAATCACCGCAATTTTTAATTTTTAATTTATAATTGATTTCATTCTCTTCATTTCCTTCATTTTTTCATTTCATACATCATACATCATACTTCATCGTTCATCCCCCCGTTTTTCCGGAATAATTCCACCAAATCGCCTCAAAACAGTTAATTATTTGTAAAAAAATAGCCGTTTGCATCATATATCGAAGAGAAAACCTATTTTTACGCCCGAAACTATACAAAGAACAACATGCCTGCAACAGGAAAAACATATTCGACCGGTTTAAGCATAATTAACCAATTTAATTTGGTTGATTGCGCTGAAATTTTAGTGTGTGTGTGTGTGTGTGTGTGGCGCTGCGTTACATATAATTAACATACGCGCGCGTCAACTTACTGAAAATCTATTTATCATACAACTTTTCCTCAGAAAAATCTTTTTGGATTTCGGGCCGGAAAATAACAGAGGTGCGGGAGTAATTCCGCGCCTTTGGTGCGTTTATGCGTACCCGGCCTGCCGGAGCTTCGAATCCGGAAACCCTTATTATATTTATAAACCTTTTAATTTATTTCATTATGGCGTTATTTTATAAAAAAGTACAGCGCGGAAACCCGGCGAATCC
>JAISRS010000020.1 GCA_031273485.1 Prevotellaceae bacterium | reverse complement strand
GCATATTCAAACCCGAAAGACATAATCAAATAATCATTTTTAAATCATTAGTCTAATATTTTAACTTTTATGTTGCGGAACCATACATCGTCGCCATGGTCTTGTATGCCGATATATCCTGCGCGATTAGCGCCGCCGACATTGTTGAGCAATTCAAATGCAAGAGGCCATTTTTGCTGGCTGAATTTACTTTTTTGCAGCAATTCCGTCCATTGCGGAGTCCATAAATGATATTCCAATACAACTTCGCCATTTTGATAGTGAACAACAGTTCCTTTGTAAACCATTATTTTTGTATTGTTCCATTCTCCGAATGGTTTGGCATTTTGCGGTTTAGCCGGAATCATATCGTATAATGAAGAAGATTTACGATTTCCGTCTTCTCCTAATTTAGCATCGGGATGGTTATCATTATCCAGAACCTGAGCTTCGGGAGAAGAGATATAAATAGGTTGCCCTTTGATTTCCTGTGCCAGATAGAAAATCCCCGAATTAGCGCCTTTTGAAACTTTCCAGTCAATCGACAGTTCAAAATTTTTGAATTTATAGGCAAAAATCAAATCGCCTCCGTCTTTTTCCTGAGCTTCACCGCCGCCTTTGCCGTTGAATTTTATAGCTCCGTCATCAACAGTCCATTGTCCGGGAACCTTATCTTTATCATATCCTCTCCAGCCGTTGAACGTTCCGTCGAATATTGTGATATAGCCGTCGTTATCTTTTTTGAACTTCGAGATATCGGTTTGAGGTTTCTCTACTATAGTATATTCGGGAACGCCATTTGCCGCAGGAACCACTTTTTCTACTACTTGTAATTCCTGTTTCACTTCTTCTTTTTTCACTTCTTCTTTTTTCGTATCGGTTTTTTTACCTCCGCCGCAAGCGAAAAACAAACCTGCCAATAATATTGACATTACATAAACTAACTTTTTCATTTTCAATTTAAATTTAAAATTTTGTTAATAGTTTTTATGAAAAACTTTCCGATGGCAAAAATCCACCGGAAAGCTATAATAATTTTCAATAATTTACCTTTATCAAGCGGGCATGTCAGGCAGACTGTATCCGTTTTGATACTTGTGTTTAATCAACTCCTCGGCAAAACTTTTTGCATGAATTTTTTCGCTTGTTTTGTTGAAAGTCGGGTGACCGTTTTCGATTTTGAAATCATCCGATTTAATCAAGTTAAATTCATCTGTGTCGGAGATATTGGTAAACTGCATATTGACTCCGTCCCATTCCAATTCTTTGTTCAAAGCCTGAAGTCTTACGCCTAATACGCCCATAACCACCATTTCGTTGAAAGGACCTGCTTCGCTGAAATCGGAAGCTGTTTTTACACGGCTTTCCGGAGTTTCCTTACATGCACGCACCCAATCCAGTTCGTGGCTTATAGTTATTTCGCGTTGAGTTTTGGGAGCTTCCGGAGTTCTACCCGAAAGTAACCATGGATTAACGCCATAACATCCGCAGATCAGAGTATCCTTAGTTCCGTGGAAAATTGCTGCACCGCCGGAATCATTCATGTTTTTACCTGCAGGCCAGCCTTTTGGCATATTTGGTTTAATACCGCCATCATACCAATAGACTTCCACTTCCGGAAATTCTTTCAATTTTTTAACATTGGAAACAGGGCGTTTTGGGAAAGTATAACGCACGGTTTGCGCCGTTGGAGCGCAATCCGTCAGCAACAAGGTTGAACTTCCCTGAACTTTGGAAGGATAGCCTAACTGTAATGCTTTAAATATCGGATGCATAATATGGCAAGCCATATCGCCGAGAGCGCCTGTTCCGTAATCCCACCAGCCGCGCCAGTTCCACGGGTGATAAATTTCGTTGAACGGACGTTTTTTTGCCGGACCGAGGAACAAATTCCAGTCAAGCGTTTCCGGAACCCATGAGCCTTGTTTCGGAGTATTCAGACCCTGGGGCCAGATGGGACGGTCGGTGAAAGTATCAACTCTTTTCACTTCACCTATTTCGCCATTCCAGATCCAATCACAAACCTGACGAACTCCAGCTCCCGAACTTCCCTGGTTACCCATTTGAGTGGCGAGTTTGTGTTTTTCTGCCAGTTTTGTCAGCAAACGTGATTCATACACAGTGTGTGTCAATGGTTTTTGGACATACACATGTTTTCCTAAAGTCATTGCGGTTGCAGCGATGATGGCATGGGTATGGTCGGCTGTTGCAACAATAACAGCATCAATAGATTTCCCTACTTCATCGTACATTTTACGCCAATCCCAATATTTTTTTGCATTGGGATAAGCATCGAAGACTTTTTTACTGTAACCCCAGTCAACATCACAAAGAGCTACGACATTTTCCGTGTTTTTAACGGCATTCAAGTTAGCGTTGCCCATGCCTCCAATGCCGACAGCGGCAATGTTCAGCTTGTCACTTGGGGCAATATAACCAAACTTTTTTCCCATAACTAAACTGGGAACGATTGTAATTCCGGCTGTAAGAACAGCGCCTTTTTGGAGAAACGATCTCCTGTCCATTTTTTTGTTCATAGTACTACGACTTTTTTTACATTTTATTTAAGTTATAAATATCGAAATAACCTTTTTAACTATAGTTAAGGGTTGCAATTTAATGCAACTCCGGCGCAAGTTATGTAAAATAATAATATTACATATAGATTTAATGTAAATTATTTTTTTTATTAACCTTAACTAACAGTAAATCAAAGATTATTTTTTTTATTTTTTCATCTTATTTTTTCCTGTTTTCTTTGTTTTACAGAGATTTTATTCATCAAATTCACATATTTCCCCCAATTTTCACTCAATTTAACAATATAATAAGTCAAATCAAGAGCTTTCCGACATAATAATAGTTTTTATTTGTTTATAGCCACAAATTTCATTGTTTTTGTCATTTTCTACCAAATTTTCCTGACCGCCAAAACAGGCAAGTATAGATGTATTTTCTTAACTTGCTTAACTTTAGATTTACGTCATTATTTTCTAATTGTTATTATTTATTTTGGAATCATCCATCAAGACCATGTTTCTGATAACGGGATTTCCTTTATAGTTTAAAATACTGTGTTCTGTTGCCTGCAATTCAAGTTCTTTAACCACAGTGAGATTTGCTACGCTTCCGCCTGCAATATTTACTTTGATATTTTCCGACTCAAGCCCAAACGAATCAATTATGCTGCCACTGAAGATATTCATAAACAGCTTATTTGTTGTACCTGTAAGTTTTAATGAGGAATTACCGATTGACGACTTTAAATTTATACATTCTATTCTACCCTCCAAAATGCTTTTGTCCGAGCAATTTAGTTCTATTGTATCATTTCTCAGGGTATCGGATATGTATATCTTTGAATTTGCTGCTTTTATGAATCTTACCGAATCTTTTATGACCGATATTTTCACAAGAGCATCGCTGGAAAATTCGGTTTCTTTTTCTTTGTAGAAATATAAAATTCCATTTTTTATCTCATATTTCACATGAAGTATAACATTCTCATCTGCTTCTATTTTAACTGTCGATACCGTATCTTTGTTGATCAGATATAATTCAAATCCATCCTGAACTCCTATACCCGAAAAATTATCTTTAACAGATTCTTCGGACACAGATATTGTACCGGACATTTTGATTTCGTCGTTACACGAAAACAGCGAAAAACAGACAATTACAAATATAATTTTTTTCATTTTCTTTATCGTTTTAAAGAATAATATTTTTTATTAATCAAGTTTCAAAATCGTAATTTACATTTAATAAACCACTTTTAACGGCGTCTTCAGACTTTTTGAAAACGAAGCCACATATTTTTCAAAATTCGATATATCGGGAAATCCGGCTTTACTCCAGCCATAACCGGAATAATATGTCACCGGTTCTTTGTAGTCACAAACAGCCAAAACGTGTGAAAACAACTCTTTTCCAATCTGATAAGTATTTATATCTGTTTTTTTGTATCCGTTTGGAAATATTAGAGCCAGAAAAACATTTCCGACTTTGTTACTGTATGGCTCTGCATATATCAAATAGTTATCTTTTGCAATAATGGAATCGTTTCCTCCGCGTTTCGAGATGCCTGCCGCTACCGGAATTATTCCCGAAACTCCTTCGTAGGTTTGAGTTATTTTGTTTAGTTGCGAACCCGCGTCAAGTGAAATTGTTCGGATTTCTCCGTATTCTTTACCATCTACATTAAGTTTATTATAGATGAGTTTTACCGTTGACCGAATGGGTCCATTGTCAATTAATTCGTGACGGACAAAATTTTCGTTCAGCCACAACGAATCTTTCACGTATGGGGACATTGCGCCTGCGCCTAATGAGCGTCCTACTTTATAGTCGTCGAGACCTTCGCCGTGGTCTTCGTGGTATGAGCCTTCGCCTGCAAGGTCGGCTTTATACCATTTGTCAATAATCAATTCGTTGGTTCGTTTATACCATGCGTCAATTCCGTTACTTGGACCATCAATAGGTTTCAGCGCCGGTCCATATATGCGAAATGCCACTTTATCGTTTTCCCATGCAAAATCGTCTTTTCTCTCTTTGATAAAACGCGCGTATGTTTTTGGTTGAAACTGCCGGTCGTTCTTACCTTGTTTCAACTTAAAAATCCGTGTTTCATTGGCTTTTATATCAACCTGAAAAATAAATTTTTCATTGGATGTTACCTGATAGGTCACGGGTATGCCTTCGGAATCTGCGAGTTCGAACTTGCCTACATTCTCCGCCCTGACGCCTGTCTTAGTCAACAAACCGGCTAATGGAATTTCCACCGTTTGGCTGCTCCTGTCAAAATCGGAAGGGTTTTGAACCGTTATTAATATCTTTTTGTCGCTACAAGACAAAACAAAGATAAAAAGGAAGATAAACAATAAATTTTTCATGTATATAACTATTTTTATGTTCTTTGAATCAGGCTCTCATTACATACTCATTGATATGATCAACAAGAATTTGAGAGTTTTATGCTTTATTTTTATTTACAAATATTTTTATTTATAATAGTATTCACTTCTTTAACAGGCAAGTCCGTCAATTCTGCGATCCGAACAGCTGAAAAGCCATTTTGAAATAATTTCAAAATGTACTTTGTCCGTTCTTTTTGCGCTCCTCTTTGCTCGGCTCGTTCTACTGCATAATCCATAGTAAGAACGACATCGTCGTATTCCAAAATACTTTTATTATATGCTTTCATTTCTTCAGAATTTAAATTATCTACTTTTGCTTCTTCGTATAATTGTTGAAATCCGTCTTCGGATTGATAAATACCGACGGGGTTAATTTCTTCGTCTTACCTTTTCTATTTCTGCTTTTAGCCATATCAAAAAAATTATGCTGCAAAGATATATTTTTTTACTCACATCTTTTAACGGGCAGATTTTTAAATCATCGCAATTATCTCTCAAAAAGGAAACTGCTTATAAATCATCTATGACCTTATATTTAGGTACTAATATTTTCATTATAACCCATCCTATCAAATAAGAAACGGCACAGATAGAAAAAATTATCATATAGCCTGTATTAATACCGTAAACCACGTCAGAGCCGCTATCCGCCAATTTTTCAAGGAATTTTTCGGGCAGTTTTTCATTTACATACTGAGGAAATTTTTCCAAAAAAGGGATTCCATCAATTGTTGACCATGATTTTTGTGAGTAATCGAACAACATTCCTGATCCCTTATTTATTATAAAGGAACTTACTCCACCTGCCATTCCCCCAATACCGGTTATTGTGGCAATTGCTTTTCGGGGAAACATGTCGCCCACCGTAGAAAATATATTTGCAGACCAAGCCTGATGTGCGGCAGCGGCAATACCTATGATTATCACAGGTATCCAATAGGAAATATGTCCCAAGGGTTGTGCCAGAAGAGCCAATAGCGGAAAAAATGCGAATATCAGCATCGACCGCATTCGTCCTTCGTATGGATTCATATTTTTTTTAGTGATAAAATAGGACGGCAGCCATCCTCCGATAATAGCGAGAAGAGTTATTATATACAACACAAACAGGGGCAATGCACTCTGAGTGGAATCCATCTTATATACGGAACTTAAATACGCGGGAGCCCAAAACAGGAAAAACCACCAAACTCCGTCCGTCATAAATTTTCCGACTGCAAAAGCCCATGTTTGCTTATATTTGAAACATTTAATGAAAGGAACCTTTTCTTTCGATTGCTGATCCTCTTTGTCGATATATTTATCCTGCTGTATATATTCCAGTTCAGCAGCATTGATTTTAGGGTGAACTTCCGGTTTTTTATAGATAAATATCCAGGCGCCCATCCATATAAAGCCTAATGCGCCTATGACAAGAAAAGCCGTTTCCCAACCCCATGCTTTCGCAATGAATGGAATAGATATCGGAGCCACAAGAGCGCCCACTGTTGCCCCTGCGTTAAAAATACTTGTCGATAAAGCCCTGTCTTTTTTAGGGAAAAATTCTGCCGTTGCTTTTATTGCCGCCGGAAAGTTTCCTGCTTCCCCCAGCGCTAATATAAAGCGTGCAAAAATAAATACAACAACACTGACATTTATTATCAGAGCCGTATTGCTGACGGTTGAAATCGCTTCTTTTGCTCCTTCAAAGCCCACTAACCACGAGCCGGTGGTTATACCTGAAGTTACAATACCGCAAAAAGCGTGAATACATGCGCCTACAGACCATATACCTATCGCCCACATAAAACCTTTTTTTGTATCCAGCCAATCGACAAATCGTCCGGCAAATAACATGCATACGGCATAAAGCAACGTGAAAAGGGAGGTGATTGTCCCATAATCGTCATTTGTCCAATGAAATTCGGGGACTAAAAAATCTTTCCATGTCAACGATAATACCTGCCTGTCGAGATAGTTGATTGTTGTAGCAAAAAATAATGCAGCGCAGATTGTCCACCTGTAATTACTCATTTTTTCGTTTATTTCATTAAATTTTCCCATTTTATTTCAGGTTTTATTAATTATGAATTATTGTTATATAAAATTTAAAACTTATTTATGTTTAACTAATTTCTTATTTTGATTTTATTTAATTATAAAAAACGCCGCAAAGGTATAATTTATTTTCTATATACAAAAAAAATTAAGGCTAAATCTTTTTTAAGGCGCTACGTAGAGACGTAATGCATTGCGTTTCTACTACCAATGACATCTGCGCTTGACGTCATTGGTATGGGTAATATTGCAAGCAACAAACAAGTGGAAATGACAGCGCCGGTTCATTCGACGTAGGGGCGACCCTTGCGGTCGCCCTTGCCTGCCGTCGCCCTTGCTTGCACCCTCCCTTGCCTGCCGTCGCTCCTACGACATTTCGGATAAATTATTTCCCAATGACCCTAATATTTCCCCAATAGCACGTTTTTATGTGTTTTAAATGCTAAAAACGGTGCATCTCATTCTACGAAATGCGCCGTTTTTCAATTCTGCCAACGGAGGTCTTTTCCTCATCTAACTCTGCGGCTGATTGCCCAATACCGTTCCGCTTATCGTTCCTTTCTTGATGATTGTGCCGTTATTGGTCAGCGTATGAGCGCCAATAGTGAGCGTCCAGCCTTCGGGGACAGTGAGGGTGGCGCCGGTGGGAATGGTCATGTTGGCTTGCAGCGTGAGCGTCTTGGCGTCGATATCAACCGCAACTTCGCCGTCCGCCATTATCGCGTCGTTTGCGGTCTGCGTATAGCCGTCCACTGCTCCCGAAGCAAGAATAACCGCATGGCTGCCAAGAGTCATTTCGGTAGTTGCATCCCCTGTACGATAGTATCCTCCTATACGTCCATTCGCTATAATTGTCCCTCCGGTCAGTTCCATTGTACCGCCGGATACTGGATTATACCAATCATACCCCGCACCTATGGCAGAGGCATGACCATATCCGCCTCTTGGGCTTGGCTTGATGATTACCGTGCCACCGGCTATCTTCAATGTTCCGTTTGTATTGTTAATACCGGCATTCCCATCGTTGCCGCTTGCATAAAGGATGCCGCTGCCGTCAATTGTCAACGAGCCATTGTTTTGAATACCCGCTCCGCCATGCAACCACCACGCATCCATATTTTTTGTGCTCGAAAGATAGTTTGTTCCTTCAAGCGAGAGCCTTACGTTTGCCTCGCTGCCTATATTCAGGGCTTCTGCTGTGGCGTTGGAGATGCTTACATCTTTCAACGTAATGTGCGCCGTTACGCCGTCCTGCACTACGATGCGGCTGACGATTGTCGAGCCGGTAAACGTGTAGTTGCCATCGCCTCTGACGGTAAATACGTTGTTGCCGTATGCCCATCCTAAGCCATTGAAGAAGTCTGTTACAATGTCTATGATGTCGCTGCGGGGGCTGCCGTTCGTTGTCCCGGCTGAGCCGGAAGCGTTCCAGGCGGTAATGCCGGCGGTTACTACCGTAAGGGTGGCGTCGCCGTTGAGGGCAAGCGTGAAAGCGCTTTTCATTCCCGAAGCGAACACGATGCCCGACAAATCCTGGCGGTATGTTTTCGTCACGGCGGGCAGCGTGATTTCGAGATATGCGCCTGCGGAGCATGTTTGCGGGATGATGACGGCTTCGTATTTGCCCGAAACGGATTGGGAGGCGATGTCGGCAGTGCTTGTTCCGTTCACGGCTACGCTGCCGTCTTCGAGGTTGAGCGTACCTTTGTTATATACGCCTTTTACCGTGACGGTTGCGCCGGTCAGGTCAGTGGAGTTTGTGCCCGCGCCTGCCGTCAGCGCAATGTCCAGCTTACTCAACACGTGGACGAAGGGCAAGTCTATCGGCATTGCCTTGTCGGATTTGGTGTAGCCGTTGCCGCTCTTGGTCACTTTCGCCCACAGGGGGTCGCCGTATGCGCTTTGGTTGGCGGGCGTTTCCACGTCTGCCTTGTAGTCGCTCACGGTCGCCTGATAGGGATAGTAGGCGATGAAGTCCACCGCGCTGCCGTCATGCGGATACCAGAGGCTGTCGGCGAGGGCGTCTGCGCGGAAAGCGACGCCCGTGGAGCCTGCCGCCGTTGCTATGTAACGGTTGTTCCCGTCGGTGCATGGTCCGGGCGTTGAAGCGGCGAGCGTAGCGCCATGCTCCAGCATATAGACGCCGATGTTGTCGTCCGCAGCCCACCTGGAGCCTTGGTCGGTAGTGCGAGTCGCGGGAGCAACCGTCAGCGCGGCGGTCGAAAACCGTACCGCCACAGGGTCGGCGGAGTTGTTGAATGGCTCGTCGTCCTGCGAGCAAGCCGCAAAACAGAGGATTGCCGCGAGGGACAGCAGAGAGTTTAATAAACTTACACTCCTTAAACCCCTTAAATTTCTTATACCCCTTAAAGTCCTTTCTTTAAATAATAAATTATTTGTAATCATATTTGTCTTAATTCTTAATTCTTAATTCTCAATTATTGTACCACTATCTTTACATACTTATATGTATCGCTGTTGTTGAACGCTGTGCCGGGGAACGTCGTGCCCGCCCCGCCCGGGTCGCTGTTAGTAGTATTTGCCCACCAGCGATAGGTTGCGGGGAGCGAGATAACCGGGTCTGCGCCTGAGCCGAATTTGCCGAATGAAGCGCTGTACGCGGCGATGGATACGACCGTACCGCCGTTGATAATGATAGTGCCGCCGTTTGGATTGCCGACACCGTAACTGCTTCCGATGCCGTTGCCCCTACCGGTGGCTTCGGCTCTTACATCTCCGCCGTTGATGATGATAGTGCCGCCGTCTGAACCTCGACCGCCGCCGATAGCCGCGCCCCATTCGGTGGTTGTAGCGTTGACCGTGCCGCCGTTGATGGTTATCCTGCCTGCCAAGTTATTAATCGGGCCGGAACCTCTTCCGCTGCCGATACCTGCGCCGTCGTAACCTTCCGCATTAATCTCGCCGCTGTTGATGGTGATGTCGCCGCAAGGCTGGTCACCGCCACCGCCGATGCCTGTCCTGCCATTGCTGCCGCCGGTGCCTGATGCGTTTAGCGTACCGCTTCCTCCTATCACAAGCACCGAATTGGGCGAGCCACCCGGAGCCAGCAACGCAGCGTTTAGACCGCCGCCTTTCAAGTCGTTCGTGCCGATGAGCGTAAGATTGACTGTCGCTCCGGTCATGTCAAAAGCGCTGTTATCTGTGCCATTCATGTTGATGCTTACGCCGGAAAGTGTGATGTCGGCTGTTACGCCGCTTGCCACCACTACGCGGTTAGCATTTGTCGTGCCGGTAATGGTATAATGGAATGGATCGGTAATGAACAGCGTATTGTTTGCAAATCTCCAGCCCGGTGCGGAAGTTGTTGCACTGAGGTCGCCGATGTTAATGTTAATCGGCGGCACAAGCTGAAACAGAGTTTCGCTGTAGGTATTGCCGTTGCCCCAGTCGGAGATAGTGCCCTTTACCGATACTCCCGCATTGGTGACGGTAACCTCGAAGGTGTAGGCTTTGCCGGCTTCGAGGTCGAGCGCAGGTTTCCAGTAGTAGTCCTTGCCGCCGAGCGTTACTTTAAGAAAGTCGCCCGTAGCCGAATATGCGCGGGGCAGCATCAGCAGCGAATCTCTGCCGTTGCCTGTGGCGGGGGTTAGCCAGCCGTCGGTCATTCCGCTGATAGCGCCGGTAGCGCTCGCGCTTGTGGTGTCGATGGCTGCAACGGCGGTGTAGCCGTAGAACCGTACCGTTGCGCCGCTGACGCTCGCTATGCCGTCTCCCGCTACAAGCCTGACAACTACCTTAGCCGTCTTGTGATGGAAAGTCAGTTTTTTGTCGCTGTTCCAGTTGCTTTGCGTGATGTCTGTTACCTTTTCGGCAAAGAGAAAATCGGCAGCCTGCAAGCCGCCGCTCTGGATGGCGGGGAAGGTATAGCCCGATGCGGGATACCACGCCGAAGCGCTGACCGTGTTGTTTACGTCCTGCCAGTAGATGGCAGGCGAGGGCGTCAATGTGTAGTCGGATGCGACAGTAAAGTTGCGAGTCGTTCCGTTCAGGTTCACGCGCACCGTTTCCGTGCCGTCCCAGGTATTATTGACAGTGGAGCGGGTGAGCGGGGCGTCCATTTGCGCGGAGAGCGTGAGCGCTTCGCCGCTGTCGGGCAGAGCTTCTTCGCTCTTGCTGTCGCAAGCCCAAAAAAGAGCAAGCCCCGCCAAAACCGTCAAGGTCTTTACAGCTCCTAAACTTCTTACACCCCTTAAACCTCTTACACCCCTTTCTTTGAGTGATAAATTACGTACCATCATATTATTCAAATTTTAGTCCTCACCCCCTACCCCCTCTCCATTTTGGAGAGGGGCTGGGGGTGAGGAGGTGTTCATTCCGCCGTACCTGTGCCGGGAGGTGTTACCGGCGTCCATGGCTCTATGTTGCCTGTTACCGTTACGCCGGTCTTGTTAATCGTAATCTCGTATTCATACTTGCTACCCTTCTGAAAAGCTGCGATTGCCGCCGCCAAATCCCATATATAAACATTGCCGTCAGGTAGTGTAAACTCCACTTTTGCGCTGCCGGTTGCTTCGGGCAGCAGGATGGCTTCAAACACGCCATTGACCAAAGCCGTGGGCACGGTGGTCGTTTTAGGGACAATATCGGCAGGGGCGCTGCCTGCACCAACCGAGCCGTTTGTCAAAGTAAACGCCGCCTGCGTGTTCAAACCCGTAATGAGAACCGACAAACCTGAGAGGTCGTCGATGCCCGTACCTTTTTCCACGGTCAATATCAACTTCGAGAGTTGATGCGAGAATTGCAGATTGACGGGAGTGTTTGCCAGTCCGTCAGCCTTGCTGTAACCGTCGCCGTTGCCATTGTCGTCGGCTTTTGCCCAAAGCAAGTCGATAGCCGCCTGATCGTCTTGCGAGGCCGAGGACACATTAATCTGGTATGTGCCGAAACTCTGACCGCTCTTGTAGCGATAGTAGGCGATGAAATCCACCTTGTCGCCGTTTACCGGATAGTATGCCGTGCTGCCATCCGCCGCAAAGGTTGCGCTGTTGGACGGGCTTGATATGGCGGCTTTATAGCGATAGTTGCTGACGTTTTCGGCGGCATTGATCGTGCTCGTCCCATGATTGACCATAAAGACGCCGATCCCGTCGCCGTTCACCCAGTTGTCGCCGCCGGCAGTCGTGCGGGTTTTGGGCGTGACGGTTAACGCCTCCGCCGAAAACTGTACCGCCACGCGCTCGGCGGAAGAGTTGATAACATCGCCGTCCTGCGAGCAGGAAGCGAAAAGTGCGGCGCCTGCCGCGAATACCATAAAGGATTTTAAATTCATTGAGATCATTTTATTTAATTTTTTAATTATATTAACTTTCTTAACTTTCAATTCGTGATTTTTTTCCTCACCCCCCTGCCCCCTCT
>JAISRS010000132.1 GCA_031273485.1 Prevotellaceae bacterium | reverse complement strand
GATTTGCTGGACGCCCAAAACCTGCTCCAACAAAGCCGCGACCAGTACACGGAAGCGCTGACGGCGTACTATCTGAAAATGGCGGAATATAAACAGGCGACGGGACAGTAAAGGCATCTGCTCATTTTATATAAAAAGTAAGTCCGGCGAAGTTCAAATTGGTTGGAACGGCTGCACAATAATTGAAAGCAGTAAATTGGTTGAAACAGTTGCACAATAATTGAAAGCAGCAAGTACAGGTTCGAATCCTGTCGCCGGCACAAAATATACATCGTACAAGATTATCAACACGTGAAAGAAAAATTGAAATTTGGAGGAATTATTATTGTCTGTGTCTGTTTGTCTGTCGCTACAAGGGCGCAGGACAGGGAATTACGGGAAGCCCTGCCGCAGCAGCCGGATACGGGAAAATTTGATTTCAAGAAGCCTCTCTACATGGAAATTGAAGAAAACGAAATAATCAATTTGCTTGACAGGCAACCCAACTTCGGAATATATCACGACAACTATTTGATTACCGGAATCCCGACGAATAAAGGAATAAACAAATACACTGCCGATGCAAAATTTCAAATCAGTATCCGTCAACGGCTGTTTAAATCGTTACTGCCGTTCAATACTATTCTGTTTTTAACCTATACGCAAAAATCGTTTTGGAATATTTATGAACATTCATTTCCATTCAAAGACAACAACTACAATCCGGGGCTTGTTTTCATAAAACCGGTCATCCATGAAAATCAATTGAGAGGTGTGTTCAACCTGGCTTTGGAGCACGAATCCAACGGCAAAGACAGCCTTGAATCACGCGGGTGGAATCATCTCGTATTGTCGGGAGTTTACTTTTTCAATCCCTGCTTTTCAGTTCAGGCAAAGCTATGGACGGGATTTTTAGACCGGGGAGAGAAGGATTTGAACGGCGGAGGCAATCCCGATTTATACAAATATCGCGGCTATGGACTGGTTGCTTTTTATTTCAGGAGTTTAGACGACAGATTTTTGGTATCTGCCACCATTAATCCGCGCAATAAAATCGGAAGATTCAACACGGAACTGGAGTTGAATGTAAAACTAAATTCCAAAGCCAATCAATATTTTTTTATTCAATGGTATAACGGTTACGGAGAAAGCCTTTTGGAGTACAACCGTTACAGTTCCATGCTAAGAGCTGGAATTGCCGTTAAACCGCCGCTAAGAAGTTTGCATTAAAATGAAATTTTACAGATTCAATCGGACAATACTGTTTTCGGGAATATTTTTGATGTGTTTTTCCCTCTCCGGGAAATCACAGCATACGGCTTTCCAATACCCTGTAACGGGGTTGGAAAAAACAGCTGTCCGGGATTCTTTATTTCATGCGAAAAAAGACTGGGGTACGGCTTTGGGGCTGACTTTGGGCAGCAATATAACCGTCTGGGGATTCAGCCGGTACATCACCCACGCCGACTATGCGTATATCGGAATCAATACCGTAAAAGAGAATTTCAAAAAGGGATTTGTCTGGGATAACGACATGGTCGGAACAAATATGTTTATGCATCCCTATCACGGAAGCCTCTATTTCAATGCGGCGCGTGCAAACGGGTTTTCATTCTGGGAATCGGGCGGGTTTGCTTTTGGCGGCAGTCTGATGTGGGAAATGCTGATGGAAAATGAATATCCTTCGATAAACGATATTGTCGCAACGCCCGTTGGCGGATTAGTCCTGGGAGAGGTTTTTTACCGGATATCGGACTTGATTTTGGATGACCGGCGAAGCGGCATCGGACGATTAGGGCGCGAAGCAGCCGGATTCCTGATTTCTCCCATACGGGGAATAACGCGAATCATGAACGGCGATGCGTGGCGAAGAAGAAACACTTCCGGCAAGCAGTTTGGTATGCCGCAGGTAAGCGTCGAATTTTCAGTCGGTATCAGGGCGCTTGAATTGCAGGATGACATATTTGACAAAGGCGTTGGAATGACAACAAACATCAATGTGGAATATGGCGACCGCTTTGACGACGAAACAGAAAAACCTTACGATTATTTCACGTTTAATGCCAATATGCACGTTCAGCAATCGCAGCCTTTTCTTGGCGAAATAAATATAAAAGGGCGTTTGTATGCTGCCGGATTAATTGATTCCCAAAAAGATTTCCTGAGTTTGGGCGTGTATCAGCACTTCGACTATTATGATTCCGACGTCATTTCAGCCTTGTCGCCCTACGTGCCTTATCGCTTTTGCGCCCCTGCCTCCTTTGGGTTGGGACTTGTTTACGACAACAAACGATTCAAACGCTGGACAATGGATTCCTATTTCCACGCTAATCTGATTTTGATGGGTGCTTCGCTGAGCGACCATTATGTGGTGGATGGCAGGAATTATAATCTGGCTAACGGTTTCAGCTGGCAATTAGGCATCAATTTGTCCAACAAAAAGAATTTCAACACATCCCTATATTACGGAAGTTTCCTGTTTTTCACATGGAAAGGCTACGACAAGGATATTGACTGGGATAAGGTTAATCCGCTCACTTTGAACGCGCAGGGAGACGAATCGCAGGCTGTTTCGCGGGCATTGCATTT
>JAISRS010000045.1 GCA_031273485.1 Prevotellaceae bacterium | reverse complement strand
ATCCCCGCAGCTTTTCGCAGCTTACCACGTCCTTCTTCGCCTCCGAAAGCCTAGGCATCCTCCATTCGCCCTTATTTACTTTCTCTACTCGTGCTCGATGATCTTGTTTTACCCTTAATTTTACTATATATAATAGCTATTAAAAATAATTTCTGATCGTTTTTTTCGATTTTTTTCGTACCAACTCATCTTTTGAGTTGATCCTCGATATCTGTCATCCATTAAGTCAAAGAACTTTTGCCCGTTGTTTTTTATAAATCTGCGGGCAGCGTGATAATACAAGGATTCGAACCTTTGGCATTGCTGCCTGTACCAACTATTATCTTTCGGTTTTAGTTGCTGCTATTTCCCGATTTCGGTATGTTTAAATCCCAAAAATCTTAATCTATATTTCAACCCCTTTAAGAACATTTCCAAAACCCGTATGTCAAATTTTGGAGGTGCAAAAGTAGATACTTTTTTATTCTCTCCAAATTTTTTTTCATTTTTTTTACGATTTTTTCTTTATCCGGTTAATCTTTAAGGTATTTTAAAATCACTTTTTTTCTTCTGCGGAGTAAATCGGAGGCTTTTCAGATGCGACACTTTAATAAATCGGGCAAATTAATGAGATTTAAAACCCTGCGCGAGGCAGGGTTTTTTGCCTTTTAAGGGTTTTAAGGGTTTTAAGGGTTTTAAGGGTTTTAAGGGTTTTAAGGGTTTTAAGATTCTTAAGATTTTTAAGATTCTTAAGATTTTTAAGGGCTTTTGCCATTTAAGGACTGATGTTCGACGGAGCGTTTTGCAGCGTCGCATACCCCTAACAGGGTTTGGAATCCCTGTTAGGGTTTTAGCGACTTCATTCATAATTCATAATTCATAATTATTTCTTAATCTCTTCCGCCGGGTTGCTTTTGGCTGCCCGATACACTCGCCATCCGATGCACATCACTATAATCAGCGCAAGCAGAAGCAGTATGGCGATGTATATCCAAGCGCTTATGACGGTTTGTTTGACGTACTGTTGCAGCCAGGGTTTCATCATCAGGTAGCTTAGCGGAAAGGCGATGATTGCGCCTGCAAACAGCAGCAACAGATATTCCTTAAAATACATGTCCAGAATATCCTTTACGGTGGCGCCGTTGATTTTCCGTATGGCGATTTCCTTCTGTCGGCGTTCGCACGAGAGGGCGACTAAGGAAAACAGCCCGAATACGGAGATGATTATACATATCAGCGACACGCATAAGAGCAGTTTGATGAGCATCGCTTCCGACTTCATGTATGTGTCGAATCTCTCTTCCGAGTTGATTGTATAGAAATTGGCGTTGGGATATTCCTCGCGTGCCAGCTGTTCTATTTTCGCTTTGCAACTCTTCCATTTTCCCGCCTGATATTTGACTATGATACTGCTTGCCGGAAATTCGTTTTCAGTGAAACGCATTCCCCATCTAAATACGAGCGGTTTCACAGGCGCGGTTGGCGACCCGTTATGAATATCTTTAAAAACTCCCCTTACGGTATAGAAACCCTCCTCAAGTTTTTTGCCTGTGGATTTGTTCCATCCCAGCGTTTTGGCTAAGGTTTCGTTAATCCATATATCATTGGTGGTACTGCGCTCGTCGTCGATAAATTCGCCTTCCGTTAGACGGAGATTATAAAAATCCACAACTTGTTTCGAGATAGTTCTTATTTCGTAAAATATTGGTTTTGCGTCGGGCGGCATATCGTCCCATTCTTTAATGGGAGTAGTTAAGAAATTGCTCCGTTGCGGGATGAATGGAACGGAACCCATGAGAATGTCGGTGATTTCGGGCATCTGCTTCATTCGATGTTCAAGCGCCTTGACGTCTTTAATTGATTCCGATCCCGATGTGCGGAAGGACACAAAAGCCGTATTTTTGAACTCAAAACCGAGGTCGGTGTGATGAAGGAAGTAGATTTGTTTCACCGTTACTGTGGTGCAAAAGATAAAAATGATGCTGATGATGAGCTGTAGGGTGACGGAAAGTTTGCGGGAGAGGTTTTCGCCGTTGCTTCTTATGGAAACATTCAGCGCCTTGCGGCGAAACATGAACAGCAGCAGAAGGAAGAATATCAGCGATACCGCTATGATTGCCGCCGCATACGCCAGCAACTCGCCGTAAACGGCGGATACCGGCAGGTCCACATGCGACATCTTTTTGAAAGGCTCCAAAACTGCATGGATACATAATGTTCCAAGCGTAAAAGCGATAAGGAGTATCAGTAAATATTCTGTGGACAGCATCACAAACAGCGATTTGGAGCTGGCGCCGCAAACCGTCCGCAGGGCGAGTTCCCGTTCGCGGATGCGAAAACGCACGGTGAACAGGGTGAGGATATTGAACAGCGAGCAAATAATCACCAATCCGCCGGCGATGGCGAACAGAACAATGTATTTGAAGGCTATTTCGATGTTCCTCGAATCGGGTTCATCGTACCGCACGGATGTGATGGG
This sequence comes from Prevotellaceae bacterium, assembly GCA_031273485.1. Taxonomy (GTDB): domain Bacteria; phylum Bacteroidota; class Bacteroidia; order Bacteroidales; family UBA932; genus JAIRLF01. The sequence continues at coordinate 5,014 of JAISRS010000045.1, read as the reverse complement.
AGTAATCAGCATGTCGGTAAACACGGTTTTATCCCTTTCGATTTTGTGTTTGTGCAGTTTTTCGGCAAACGCATCTACGTCGGTTCCGGCTTTCAGCATGATGAATGTGCTGCCGCTGTCTCCCCAGTAGGAGGATGAAGGTGTGGCGGGAAACAGCACGTCGAAATGATAGTTGCTGTGTTGCCATTCGCTGACCACAGCGCAAACGGTGTAGATTGTGCCGAAGAGTGTGAACTGTTTGCCCAAAGGCGATTCGTTGCCGAAAAGCGTCTTTGCATATTTTTCGGTAACAGCAACGTTCTTACTTTGCGGGACAGTGAAGTCGATGGTTCCGGACAGCAATCTCACCCGGAACATGTTCAGAAATGCCGTGTCCACATTCCTTTTGCTCATTTCGTGTGTCACGCCTTCCGCCTCGATGTCGAATATATTTAGGATATTTAGATGACAGGAGGCTTCCACTTCGGGAAACGTTTCTTTCAGATACGCCGCCAACGGCGCAGGCGTATTCTGTGATATTCCGGATGCTTTGTAGTCGGTATCGCTTTTATGCCGGACTAAATATATCCTGTCCGCATTCTTGTGGAAACCGTCGTAGGTCATCTCATACCTGACCCACAGAGTTGCCAAAGCAAAACATCCAAATCCAACCGCTAATCCTATAATACTGATTACGGTTTGCAGTTTGTACTTCCGCAAATTGCGGAACGAAATTTTTAAGTAATGTATTAGCATAATTTTTTATTTTACCCCCTCACTCTCCGGTGAGTCGCAGCCTTTTTCGTTTTCAGGGCTTTAATGGCTGATGATTATATTTAAGATATTTAAGATATTTAAGATTTTTAAGATTTTTAAGATATTTAAGGTCTTTAAGGACCTTAAAGTCCTTGACAGGGTTGGCGACCCTGTCAGGTATCGCCTCTGAAACCCTGTCGGGGGGCGCAAAGGGCAGACGAGTGGTTGCGTCGAATCAAAAAGGGCTGTAATGCTTCTCAATTTATCATTCATCATTATCTTTTAATTTCATTTACCGGATTGATGCGTGCTGTTTTTGTTAATTGTCTTATAACGGTCAGCGTGAGCAGGCAGGCAAGCGATATAAGCAGAAGGGCAAACACTGTCCACGAAAGTGAAATACGGTAGGCGTAAGATTCCAGCCATCGCGACACAAGCAGTCGCGACAGCGCAAATGCCGGAATGGCTGCTATTGCCAAGATGTACAGATAGACGCGCAGAAACAGTTGCAGTATATCGCTTAGTGTGGCTCCGTTGATTTTGCGGATGGCTACCTCTCGGCGACGGCGTTCGGTTGCCAACAGTATGGACGAATATACGCCCGACAAGCTGATGATGACGGTTATGGCGGAAAAGAGGGCTATCAGTTTCAGCAGTGCGTTTTCCTTTTCGTAGAGTCCGGAAATTATTTCGTTCAGCGCGGGCATGGAATAATCAACCGTTTCGGGCAGATGTGCGCGTATCACCGAACGGATATATGCCGTTGCTTCTTTCCGTTTGACGGGATTGATTTTGACGTAGATGTATGAAGGGTACTGATGCGGCATGAAAAACGTGGCTTTAATATCGCTGTAACCTTTGATGAGAACGTTTTCCGTTACTCCCACTATGGTGTATGCGGATTTATGACCGGCGCGACGGATGATTTCGCCGATAACGTTTTCCTTCCCAAGCAGTTTTTTCACATTTTCGGTCACCGCAATTTCATTTGCGCCTTCATGTACAAAACGCCCTTCGAGCAGGCGGGTATTCGTAAAGTCGGCATAATTCTCTCCTGCGAGCATCACGTTTATGGCTGTATGGTCGAGCCACTGCTCGTTGTATGACAGCCATTCACCGCCCCCGAAGGAAGATGCAAGCGGGCTGTCGGTCAGCAGTATTTCTTCGATGTCCGGACTGGCTTTCAATTTCTGCCGTATCTCGTCCGTATTGTTATAAAGCAGGGGGGAGTCCATGCATAGTTCGACGATGCGCCGCTTGTCGTTTTCGGTGAGCGTGTCCAGAATAACGGACGAAATATAGCGCAGTTGCAGATACATGAACAGTGTGCCGGAAATAAAGATGATGCAGATAAACAGCTGAAGTCCCAGAAGGATGTTTCGGATTTGCGATTTCGGATTTCGGCTTTTTCCGCCGTAGAGCGAATGTTGTATGCTTTTCCTGTATATCCGCCCCACGGGGATGATGCACAGCGCCGCTGCAAGCGCAAGCCCGAAAACGACGTACTGGCATACCTGCCAGTATATCTCCTGTTCGTTCATAACGAACAGCATTTCGGAAAAGCTGCCGGCAAACGGCATCACGGTGTGCAGCCACAGCAGCGCAAACAGTCCCGACAGTATGATGATGATGGCTATTTCGGTATAGAACAGAAAAAACAGGTGTATGTATCCGGCATTTGCCATTTTGCGGATTGCGCATTCGTGCTGTTTGTTCAGGAATGTGTTGATGGCGCAGGATGTATAGTTAAATATCGAAACCAGCAGCACAAGCAGTCCGATGCTTCCCAAAACGCCCGTGATGATGAAGAACATCGCGCCCATTTTCTCTCTTGCGCTTTTGGTGAACGGCGACAGGTAATATTTGGTGTTGGGGAAAATGAACTGTCCGGTGATTTCGCGTGAATAGTTGTTGAATTTTTTGTTGAATGCCTCCGCCTGCACGTTTTTGTGCAGCATCACAAAGGTATGTATGCCCGACCAGACGCTTATAGCCGACGGATTGAGAAGTCCGTTTTCGTCGTTGAGCAATATGCCGTTTACCCCGCCGTCGGAATGAAGATTGAAATAGGAGTTGTTTTTAAAATCCCCGATTACTCCGCACACGGTGTATGTAGAATTGTTGCTTTCCGACGTTTTGATCAGTTTTTCGCCCCGGATGTCGGTCGAGCCGAAAAGTTTCATAGCGGTGGATTCGCACAGGATAATCCCGTTTGCCTGCGTTTCAAAATCGGGCGACGGGGCTGTGACAAACCGGACGGAAAAGAAATCGAAAAACGAGGGAAGGGCTTCCATGATGTGCAGCATGACGACCTGTCCACGGTTTTCCGCTGTTTCAAACAGCATCGAAGACTGAGATTCTATCACAGTGTATTTTTCCACTTCGGGGAAATCTCTCCGAAGGTATTCGCCAACGTATCGCTCACGGGCATGAGTGTGTCGTGCGCTGTCCATCAGTGTAAACATCCGCTCGACGGCGGGAAATTCCCTGTCCATATCCGTAAAGCCGCGCACCACGTAAAAACACAACGCAAAGCAGGCAACAGATATACTCAACCCAAATACACTGATGATGTTCTGAGTTCCGTACTTCCGCAAATTGCGAAACGAAATCTTTAAATAATGTGATAGCATAATATTTTTTGTTTTGAATTATTTTTGGGGGGGTTTGAGGTTTTTAAGGAGTTTAAGGTTTTTAAGGAGTTTAAGGTTTTTAAGATTTTTAAGGTTTTTAAGATTTTTAAGGAGTATAAGGTTTTTAAGGTCTTTAAAGTAATTCATAATTCATAATTCATAATTCATAATTTGCCTCTTCGCCTCTCCTGTTCCCCCCCTTTTTTGGGGGGGATAGGGGGGGCTTGGTGCTATACCTCTGCTATATGGAAAGTAGTTTCATACTTTCCGGTATATTTTCCTGTTCCGTGAACTAACAGTTTTGCTTCTCCCACTTCCGTGTTGTTCCGGTAGGTGACGTAATAGTCTTTGGAGAATTGCAGTTCTACGGTTTCGTCCTTTGTTTGGAAGTGCACCTTTGGCAGCGGCGTAACGGGCGCTCCGGTATAAGCCTGAATTGCTATAGGCTCAACTGTTGTATGCGTTTCGTCGAGTGGCGTTGGCAGGTGTGAGATGTATTTCCGGCGGATTTCATTCAGTTCATTGAAGAGCAGTTGAAGATGTTCCGTCGGCAAAGCCCGAAGAGTTAGCAGTATGCCTTCGCAGAGATTGTCGTAAGCCTTCACCACGTCGGCTTTGACGCTGGTTGCCGAAGGTCCGGCGGCGGCGGCGAGTTCACTAACGCGCTGGTTATACAGGTCGAACAGTGTGTCATTTGACGCAAAGAGATCCGTTACTATCGGCGTCAGTCCCAGCGTTGCTGCCGCCGCCACAGCGTCCGGATCGGCATTATAACGCTCCTTAAAGACGTTGATTTGCGTCGTCTGAGTCGGTATCGACTTTTTGTTGATGTCCCAGAACGGTTTTAGCGTTTCCACCATCTTTTTTCCGGCGGCTGCGGTAAGGGGCAGCAAACTTTGAGAAGCGGTTTTCGACACGCGTTTGATTTCGGCAAACTGTTCGTCGCGTTTCGTATCTTCCGCCTGTATTGCCGGTGTTAGCTTGCTTCCCTTTTTTTTGTTAATAACCGAATTGAGTATTTCTAATTCGGTTTCCGCAGTTTGCAGATTGGCGGTGATCAAGTCGCTAAGAGTACCGGGAGGCGCTGATTTTACCAGATCAATGGATTCGTCCATCAGTCCTGCGAGATCTTCAACAGGAAGACGACTAGTGTCAAGGTGTACAAATTTTGATGTATTCATATAATAACAATTTAAAAATTTAGTAATATATTTTGATTTATTTTAGCTCTCAATACAGTGAGAAGCATATTTTCGGTTATTTTTATGCAATTGTGAATTCGCAATTGCATGTTTTCGGTTGGTTTTATACAATTGTGAATTCGCAATTGTAGGTTTCCTGTTGATTTTATGCAATTGTGAATTAACAATTGTAGGTTTCCTGTTGATTTTATGCAATTGTGAATTAACAATTGTAGGTTTCCTGTCGATTTTATGCAATTGTGAATTAACAATTGTAGGTTTCCTGTCGATTTTATACAATTGTGAATTAACAATTGTAGGTTTCCTGTCGATTTTATACAATTGTGAATTAACAATTGTAGGTTTCCTGTCGATTTTATACAATTGTGAATTCGCAATTGTAGGTTTCCTGTCGATTTTATACAATTGTGAATTAACAATTGCACTTTTCCTGTTTTCAACTCA
>JAISRS010000043.1 GCA_031273485.1 Prevotellaceae bacterium | reverse complement strand
ATAAAAAAATCTACTTTTGCGGTGAATTTACGTATATACTTTGTTAACGAAATGTACCGATATGATTTAGTTGATTTTTTTGAAGACATTAAACGTATGCCTTTTTTTAGAATAATTATACCCCTTATTTTAGGTATCATTGTTCAATATAAATTGTTTGCGATAGAAATAAACGCCCTGTTTTTTATTTTGCCGCTGTTTATTTCGTTGTTTGTGCTGTATAGATCGAAAATGCATCAATTCTACTCCTGGACGTGGTTATACGGTTTTCATTATTATATGATACTGTTTTTTACGGGGATTTACATGATTCAGCTGCGACCTTTAAAGAGCGGCATCCCTCTGGGCGAAAAACAATATTTTGAATTGCTTGTGGAAACAAATCCCGAACAAAGCGCAAAATCGCTGATAGTTGACGTAAAAATTCGGGGATTTTCCGCCGACGGCAAACTTTGGAACAAATGTAACGAATGGTCGGTGGCGTATATGGATAACGATTCAACAACAGTCCTTTCCCCGGGGGACGTATTTATTTGTGAAGCGATATTCAATGCGGTGACGCCGCCGCAAAATCCGGAAGAGTTTAACTACAAGAAATATTTGGAACGCAGAGAAATATTTTCCATCGCATATATCAATTCCGACAAACTTGCAGTTGTGGATTCGGGCAGGATAAACCGTTACGAACGATTTATTTTCGACTTGCAGAAATATGCTCAAAAAACCCTGAGCAATGCCGGTTTGGGCAAAGAAGAACTGTCCGTTGCACTGGCTCTGCTCATAGGCAACAGGCAATACGTGGACGACGACTTGCTGCAATCCTACGTATCTTCGGGAAGCGTACATTTGCTGGCAGTGTCGGGTTTGCATGTCGGCATTGTGTTTATGATACTGAATTTTGTGCTTCAATCCATGAACCGCAGTAAAAAACTGCGAATCATCAAAGGACTTATCATTCTGTGCTCATTATGGATATATGCCTCCATTGCCGGATTAGCCTCATCCATAGTGAGGGCAAGCATAATGTTCTCCGTTTTTGTTGTTGCCGACATGATAAATAAACCGAAAAACACTTACAACAACATAGCTCTGTCGTGTTTGATAATCTGTATATCTAACCCTTACGTTATTTTCGATACGGGATTTCAACTTTCGTATCTGGCGGTTCTCGGAATTGTGTATTTTCAGCCCAAATTCATGAAACTGATACCCTCCCGCAACGCATTCGTACAAGCCGTTGCGGGATGTGTAACCGTTACGCTTGCAGCACAGTTAGGCACCCTGCCCGTGATACTGTACATCTTTAAATCGTTTCCCGCCTATTTCATATTTTCAAACCTCCTCCTTGTGCCATATACCACTGTGGTGATGTACGTTGGAGTAGCCGTTATAGCCCTTTCATGGTCGCCTCTGCTGCTTTCGCTAAGCGGAACGGCGTTCGATTACTGCCTTTTTCTGATGAATTATATCCCCAAAATTTTCAGCGGATTACCATACTCTGTCATCGGCGGAATTTATATCAACGGACCCCAGTGCGCCTTACTCGTGATTGGCATCATGTCCTTCGCCGCCATCCTTTCGTTCGGAAAAAGATGGCTGTTCATGCCGTTTTTGATTTCGCTGACCGGAATTTTTGCAATCGGAACATCCCATTCATACAGCATATCGTCACAAAGCGAATGTGGACTGTTTGGAGTACGAAACGCCTTTTATGCATATTTCATCCGCGACAACACAGGATTTTATGTCCGGGATACCGCCTCTGCGGGAAAATCCTTCGATTTCAGCACAAAAAACTATCTGATAAAAAAAGGATTTACATCCGAACGGGATTTAACAGGATTGTCGTTAAGCGATTCCATTCCAAATTCCTATAAAGGAATCATATCTTTTGCAGGATTGAAAATCGCTTTGTTATCTCAGCTGGAAATCAATCCCGAATTTACCGGCGTCCCCTTCAAATTAGATTACCTGTATATAACCGGCGCCACAGACACGACGCCGGAAGCGACGCTGCGATGTTACAGTCCCGATAAAATAATTATTGCCGGCAATGTGCCTGTTCGCCAAATCAACGAATGGACAGCTCTTGCCGAATCAAAAAAAATCGCATACCACAATGTCAAAACCGACGGGTTTTGGAATTTGAATTACGAATGACTTTAAAGTCATTTAAATCCTTATAGACCTTAATGGACTCCAACCCCTAAGCCGGACAAGCCGGAACCAAAGAGGGTGTATTTGACTGCGCCGAACTTATGTTTCAAATGTCGTTTTTTTATACTTCGTAAAAAACAACAATCCCAATATTGAATATTCTGCCAAAAATCACATCAATTTTTGAAATAAGATACTAACAGGGATTTTAAACCCTGTCAGGAATTACAACCCTGTTAGGGCTTTCCTGCGAAATCTGCGTACCTCATAATAATTAATAATTCATAAAAGTTTTCGTAATCAGCATGATTTTTTTCGCTTTAATTCTAAAACATGTTATTATCGGAATAATTAAGCGTACATTTGCAGTCATTAAAAAATATTACAGGAAAGTTGTCGGGAATTGTAATATTTCGTAATTTTGCGCCATTTAATATATAAATGAACAGTAATGAATAATTTTATTTTTCAAAATCCGGTTAAACTCATAATGGGCAGAGGCACAATAGCCCTGCTGACTAAAGAAATCCCTGCGGATAAACGCATTTTGATTACCTTCGGAGGAGGGAGCGTCAAAAAAAACGGCGTTTACGATCAGGTGACGGAAGCTCTCAAAAATCACAATACAGTGGAATTTTGGGGCATAGAACCCAATCCGTCGATAGAAACTCTGCGTAAAGCGATTGAATTGGGCAAACAGGAAAAAACAAACTTTTTGCTTGCCGTAGGCGGCGGTTCGGTTGCCGACGGCACCAAACTCATCGCGGCAGGTCTTCTGTACAAAGGCGATGCCTGGGATTTGGTGAAACTCAGGAAACCGATAACCGACACCGTGCCGATGGCTACCGTCATGACCCTGCCGGCAACAGGAACGGAAATGAATCGCAATGCAGTGATTTCACGTTACGAAACCAAAGAGAAATACGGCATTGCAGCCAATTATCCGGTATTTTCGATTCTTGATCCCGAAACAACATTCAGTTTGCCGCAAAACCAAATCGCATACGGCATTGTAGATACATTTGTACACATTATGGAACAGTATCTTACCGTCACAGGGGTTTCGCGTCCCATGGACAGATGGGCTGAGGGACTTTTGCAGACGCTTGTGGAGATAGCTCCGAAAATCATTGACAATCCGACGGATTACAACCTGATGTCCGACTATATGTTGTCGTCCACATTGGCGTTGAACGGATTTATCGCCCTCGGAGGAGTGCCGCAGGACTGGGCAACACACCAGATAGGTCACGAACTGACCGCTTTACACGGACTTGCTCATGGACACTCATTAGCCATAGTGCTGCCCGGAACAATGAATGTGCTGCGAGCAAAAAAAGGCGATAAAATAATACAATACGGCGAACGAATCTGGAAAATCAAAGAGGGTAACCGTAATGAACGCATCGGCAAGACAATTATCAAAACCAATGAATTTTTCCGTTCGCTCGGACTCACCACTCATCTGAGCGAAGAGGGCATAGGTTACGAAACTGTCAATGAAATTGAACGTCGTTTCAACGAACGCAAAGTGGCTTTCGGCGAAAATGCCAACGTGACCGGAGCTGTGGCAAAATTAATATTGCAGGACAGACTGTGATTCGCTAACACGCTTTGGCCGATGGACAAAAGATGTATGTAAATTTAATAATATCAAAATTATAATGTAATGAAATCACTTAAAGATTCTTTTAAATTAAGCAACGGAGTGGATATTCCGTGCGTGGGATTCGGAACATGGCAAACGCCCGACGGACAAGTTGCCGTGGATTCCGTAAAATGCGCCGTCAATGCAGGATACAGACATATTGATACTGCTGCAATATACGGCAATGAAAAAAGTGTGGGGCAAGCTGTTGCCGAATCGGGTATCAGCAGAAATGAACTGTTTGTTACAACAAAATTATGGAATTCGAGCCGTGGCTACGATTCCGCCCTGTCTGCGTTTAACAACAGTTTGAAGACTTTGGGACTCGAATATGTGGATTTATATCTGATTCACTGGCCCGAAAATAAAGCCAACGGAGCAAAAGTCAATGCGGATACCTGGCGCGCCTTTGAAAAACTGTATAAAGAAGGCGTAATAAAAGCTATCGGGGTCAGTAATTTTCTGGCGCATCATTTAAAAGCGCTTATAGATACAGCCGAGATTGTGCCTATGGTCAATCAAATTGAATATCATCCGGGACAGTTACAGTCCGAAACGGTGGAATTTTGTAAAGCGCATAATATTGTGGTTGAGGCATGGGGTCCGCTGGGTACGGGTCGCATGTTGACAAACCCGCAATTGATGGAAATCGCCAAACGATACAGTGTTTCCGTAGCGCAACTGTGTATCAAGTGGTGCCTGCAAAATGAAATATTGCCGCTCCCAAAATCAATAACTCCACAAAGAATTATTGAAAATACCAAGGTCTTCAATTTTAATATCACAGACACAGACATGCAGTTTATCAATAATATGCCCTACATAGGCGGCTCCGGATTAAATCCCGACACTGTCAGCTATTAAAAGCCACTCAAGTTAACGTTTATACACAAGTAGAGACGGGGCATGCCCCGTCTCTGTTCGTTTACACCGTCTCTGTTTTTGCTACAGTTAATACCTTTTTTACTCCAATTTCGGACTTATTTAGACTTCTGCCTTCAATTTTCCCGTGCGTCCACCGGATTTGATTCCTGTCGGATTTGAATAAGGGAACTCCTGAAAACTTGATTTTTCAAGGCAGACAAGGTTTTTGTACTTCGTAAGGAAACGACAGTTTGAAACGCAAGTTAAACGCAGTCAAATACACACCTCTTTGGTTCCGGCTTGTCCGGATTAGGTTTTAAGGACTAAGGTCTTAAAGGACTTTAAAGTCCTTAAAGACCTTAGTCCTTAAACAAAAAGACTACCGGATAAAGACTGCGCCTTATCCCCCTTGCGATTGTCGTCATTGTGAGGCGTAGTCGGAAACAATCCAGAGGCAGGGGGTTGTCATTTCCTATTGTTTATTGCTTGCAATATTCCCCCTTACAATGACGGCTACGCCGAACGGTAGAGACGCAATGCATTGCGTCTCTACCATAGCACCTCAAAATAAGATTTAGCCCAATATGAATTATGAATATAGAGGGGCTTTAAGGTTAGGATAAAAAAGTGTTTTAAACATTTTTTTCTTCATTTGGCATTAAAAAATTATTACTACTTTTGCGCCGTTATAATAAATACGATATTAAAAAAAGGATAAAATGGCAGACGGATTATTGACAATAAAAGAAGCGAGCG
>JAISRS010000042.1 GCA_031273485.1 Prevotellaceae bacterium | reverse complement strand
GGGACTAAAAGCGGTCACTTCGCCGTAGCTTTTGCCCAAATGCAGGTTTACAATGTCGTGTTTGTCACAAATCTTCTTGGTTTGTTTGTAAGCAGTGGGAAATTCACTGTTTCTAAAATTTGCATAATGTGTGCGAACTATTTCTATTTTCATAATCAAAAATGTTTTAAAATAATTATTACTAAAGTTTAATATTAAAATCAAAAAATGTGTTTCACAACCGGTGAAAACAGTGTCAAAAAACGAGTTTCACCGCCCGTGAAAACGGCGTCATAGAAAAAAAACGTGTGTCACCGCTCGTGAAAACGGCTTCCCGGAAAAAAAACGTGTTTCACCGCCCGTGAAAACGGCTTCCCGGAAAAAAACGAGTTTCACCGCCCGTGAAAACGGCTTCCCGGAAAAAAAACGTGTTTCACCGCTCGTGAAAACGGCTTCCCGGAAAAAAACGTGTTTCACCGCTCGTGAAAACGGCTTTCCGGAAAAAAAACGTGTTTCACCGCCCGTGAAAACGGCTACACAGGAAAAAAACAGGTTCCACCACCCGTGAAAACAACTCAAGTTGTTTTTCTTTTTCTTTAACATACTGTTCATATCATAATTTTTTTGTTACTAATTTTCTTTTTGTCATCAAATTTTTTTTATCACCGAATTTTTTTTTAATCCACGAATTTTTTTAATCCACGAATTACACGAAACTTAAATTCGACGTAGTCAATTACACGAATTAAATCCTGCGGATTTCTACGAAACGTAAGTTCGACGTAGTCAATTACACGAATTTCTTTGTCGCCGATTTTTACGAATTAAAATCCTTCGGATTTTTTCCAATCTACGCAATTGTCAATCCTGAAAATCTTGTTAATCCTGTAAAAAATCCTTTAATCATGGTTCAGACAATTAACACGAATTAAATCCTGCGGATTTTTACGAATTACACGAATTTCTTTAATCCGTAAATTCGTAGTTCAAAACCCTGTAGAGGAGGGCTGGGTGGCTTTTTCCAAAAAATACCATTAATGTGGTATTGTGGGCGGAGATTTACGCCCGTACCTTTGCAGTCGGAAAATGGATTATGTAGATGACAATTTGACGGCAGTTATTATGGTGAAATTTAGACATATTCCATTTGCGACGAAAAAGGATTTATTAAGAAAATTAAATTAAAAAACGGCAGATTGTTAGAAATAGTTGTTACATTTGCACGGTAAAATTAAAGAAAGAAAGATTATGTTATTAAAAGAGATTAAATACAGCGTGAGTTTACAGACAGGAGCCTCAGTCATGGGCAAGTGTTATATGCGTATGTGTTTTTTCCAGCGCCGGAGAGTATCGTCCATTGATTAAATAAATATAATGCAAGAGAAATCCGGTTGAAACGCCGGATTTTTTTTATCCGGTTATTGAATTAGAAATTATTTTCACATTTTTTTAAATTAAATTATAAGAATAAAAAATTATGAGCAAGAAAAATTATCGTTTTGAAACGCTGCAAGTACATGCAGGACAATCGGTGGACCCTACGACTAATTCGAGGGCAGTACCAATTTATCAAACCACGTCATACGTGTTTGAAGATGCGCAGGACGGCGCCGACCGTTTTGCTTTACGAAAATTCGGCAACATTTACACCCGTTTAACAAATCCCACAACGGCAGTATTTGAAGACCGCATTGCCGCTCTGGAAAACGGAGCGGCTGCCGTCGCCACTTCTTCGGGACAGGCGGCGCAGTTTCTCGCAATCAACAACCTCGCCGGCGTAGGCGACAATATTGTGAGTACATCTTATCTGTACGGAGGTACATACAATCAGTTTAAAGTTGCTTTCCGGCGTCTGGGCATAGATGTGCGCTTTGCAAAAGGCGATGACGTCGAAAGCATTGCTTCGCTGATTGACGCGAAAACAAAAGCAATATATCTTGAAACAATCGGTAATCCGGAATTTAATGTTCCCGATTTTGAACCGATTGTAGCCCTGGCTCGCAAGCATGATATTGCTGTGGTGACAGACAATACTTTCGGCGCTGCCGGATATCTGTTCCGTCCCTTAGACTGGGGCGTAAATGTCGTTACACATTCGGCAACCAAATGGATAGGCGGTCATGGGACAAGCCTCGGAGGTCTGGTTGTTGACGGCGGCAATTTCAACTGGGGCAACGGTAAATATCCCGCTCTTAGCGAACCCACCGACAGTTATCATGGTCTAAATATCTGGGAAACATTCGGAGCCGGTTCGCCGTTCGGAAATATCGCCTTTGCAATACGCACACGCGCCGAAGGTTTACGCGATTTGGGTCCGGCAATCAGCCCGTTCAATTCGTTTTTACTGTTGCAGGGACTGGAAACCTTATCGTTGAGAGTTCAGCGCAGTGTGGATAACGCTCTGGAATTAGCGCAATGGCTCGAAAAACATCCGAAAGTAGATAGCGTAAGTTATGCGGGATTAGAGAATAATCCTCATTATCCGCTGGCTAAAAAATATCTGCGTAACGGTTTCGGCGGAGTATTGTCGTTCCGGATTAAAGGCGATGCGGCACAAGCCCAAAGCGTAATCGGCAAAGTAGAATTGCTTAGCCATCTGGCAAATGTCGGCGACGCTAAAACTCTGATTATACATTCCGCCTCAACCACTCACTCCCAATTAACGGAAGACGAACTCGTTGCGGCAGGCGTTTATCCAAATCAACTGCGTGTATCTTTAGGAATAGAAAATATAGAAGACATAAAGGAAGATTTAGGAAATGCTTTAGATTCTTTATAAAAGTCAATTTGTTGAGAAAAGGACTGTTCCATCTCCCCCTTGGAATGGTCCTTTTTATTTTAATGAATTAGGAACAATCAGCGGCTAAATCTTTTTTGAGGCGCTATGGAGGTGGGAACAACTATGTTTCCTTCGTTCGGTTTCCTTCTTGAGGTGAAGGGCTGGCTACGCCGAACGGGAGCGCTCCCACTGCCACTTTAAGGACTTTAAAGACCTTAACATGAAGGCGACCCCTTCCACGGATTACAAACCCGCGCAAGCGGAGAAATTTGACCGGACATCCGTCTGATTCGGCAACTGGAATTGCTGTTGCTGATTGACATATTTTGGGGGTTCGGATTTTTTGTCTATGTTTGTTCCGAAATATTCGTTGATATGGTAAATGAAATCGTTCAATGCATATCATTAAATCAATACAGATGATAGAAAAATTAATTGAAATAAAAGGTATAGACCCTGTAGATATTTATGGGGCGAATAATGTGTTTTTAAATCTCATAGCATCGAAATATCCGAAATTAAAAATCATTGCTCGAGGAAACAGTTTAAAACTTTCGGGAACGGGCGCGGATATAGAAGATTTTGAGGCGAAATTCACTTCGCTTGTCGATTATTTGGAAAGCTACGGAACAATAAATCATTCCGCAATAGAACATATCTATTCTGAGGGCGGATTAAAAATCAGCAAAGAAGAAAATATTATTCTCTACGGTCACAACGGGAAAGTGATAAAAGCCCGCACGGGGAATCAACAGCGTTTGGTCGAACTGTACGAAACAAACGACCTGCTGTTCGGTATAGGACCCGCAGGTTCGGGAAAAACATATACGGCAATTGCCTTAGCTGTCAGGGCGCTGAAAAACAAGGAGGTGAAACGGATTATCCTCACCCGACCGGCAGTTGAAGCCGGAGAACGGCTCGGATTCCTGCCCGGAGATATGAAAGAGAAATTAGACCCGTATCTGCAACCCCTCTACGACGCTTTGAATGATATGATTCCCGTCAAAAAACTGCAATCCTTCATGGAAGACGGAACGGTGCAGATTGCCCCCTTGGCATACATGAGAGGCAGAACTCTGGACAATGCTTTTGTTATTCTGGACGAAGCGCAGAACACTACTCTGAGCCAAATCAAAATGTTTTTGACAAGAATGGGCAACAATGCAAAATTTATTGTAACAGGCGATATTACGCAAATAGATTTACCGCGTATTTCCGACTCCGGACTTATCAAAGCCGCCGAACTTTTGAAAGATATAAAAGGAATAGCCTTCGTGGAATTTGACGTCACAGACATAGTGCGACACAGATTGGTGAAACAAATTGTGAAAGCATTTGAAAACAATTAAAAATTACGAATTACGAATAAAGTATCGAATTGAAGTTCCGCCGTATTCGTAATTCGTAATTGAAAATTCGTAATTGATAATTGAAAATTCGTAATTGATAATTTATGACTAAGATTACTCTAAATATCACCGGAATGTATTGCGCCGCATGTTCGGCGCGCATAGAAAAACAGCTGTCAAAACAGGCGGGAATCCGTTCCGTGAACGTTAATATCGCCTCCGAAAGGGCAACCATAGAGTTCAACAACAATGAAATATCCCTCTCCGACATCATCTCCGTGATACAAAAAACAGGATACGGCGCATCTCTCCGGCAGGAAACAAATCCCGCCAAGGAAAAAGAAATGCGCCAAAGAGAAATGAACCGGTTGCGTGGAGATTTAATCGTGTCCGCGCTCTTCGGATTTCCGTTCGTCGTTGCCATGATAGCAGGATTTTCGGGCGTGGGGCATCTGAAATTTCTTCATAACGAATACCTGCAACTGACTCTGGCTACGTTGATACAGTTTATTCCCGGACGCCGGTTTTATGTCAATGCCTTTAAAGCCCTCAAAACAAAGGGCTGCAACATGGACGTGCTGGTGGCTATGGGAACCACGGCGGCATATCTGCTAAGCATTTATTATGTCGCATCGGGAGCAGTGAACGAGGGCGTTGCGGGCATGAAATCCCTCTATTTCGAATCCTCGTCGCTCATAATAACGTTTGTATTGATTGGCAAATACCTCGAATTATCCGCCAAAAGGCAGACTTCCGACGCAGTGAAAAAACTCATGAAACTTCAGCCCGATACGGCAAACGTCCTGAACAACGGGAAAGAAGAGGTTGTGGCTACGGGCGACATCAAAATCGCCGACAGGCTGATTGTAAGACCCGGAGAAAGGATTCCCACTGACGGTTACATTCAAAAAGGCGACTCTTCGGTTGATGAATCAATGCTCACGGGCGAAAGCGCGCCTGTGGATAAAACCGCGGGATCGAAGGTTATTGGCGGCACAATAAATAAATTCGGAACGTTTATAATGATTGCGGAACGGGCGCAGGGGGATACCTTCCTGTCGTCCATAGTGAAAACTGTGGAAGAAGCCCAGGGTTCAAAGGCTCCCGTGCAGAAAACCGCCGACACCGTTTCGGGCTATTTTGTCCCTTCGGTGATAGCCCTGGCTTTGCTCACACTGTTGGCGCACGCGCTCTTTGGGAAAGATACGGAAACGGCGATTCTCAATGCGGTATCGACGCTTGTAATTGCCTGTCCCTGCGCTCTGGGGCTTGCAACGCCTCTGGCGGTGATGGTCGGCACGGGAAGAGCCGCAAAGCTCGGAATACTCGTCAAAGGCGGCGAATATCTCGAAATGGCAAGCAAAATAACCTCCATGGTTTTTGACAAAACCGGCACCGTCACGGAAGGGGAAATCGCTGTGACCGACGTAATTTCCGCCGATAACGACCGTCTTCTTAAACTTGCCGCATTAGCCGAACAGGGCAGCGAACATCCTGTGGGCAAGGCGCTCCATGACGCCGGAGAACACCTCCTTTCCGGCAACGACACGGTGGAAAATTTTGTTGCCGTCCCCGGTCAGGGTATAGCAGTTGATATAAATTCGGTCAGAGTAATAGTCGGAACGCAGAGTTTTCTGGAGGCGAATAATGTAAAATCCGATATTTACATCAATGACATTGTCCGGCTCAAACAGCAGGGCAAAACGGTGGTTTTGCTTGCCGAAAACGGGGCGATTCAAGGTGTGGCGGCGCTTGCCGATACCCTTCGGCGCAACGTCAGGGAGTCTGTTGCGGAACTTTGCGACATGGGCGTCAAAGTTAGCCTGATGACCGGAGATAATGAACAAACGGCAAAAAGCATTGCCGCAAAAGCCGGAATAGAACACGTTTTTTATGAACTCCTTCCGGAGGATAAAGTGGCGCAGATAAAGAATATGCAGGGGAACCGCGAAATTGTCGCCATGGTTGGCGACGGCATCAACGACGCTCCCGCTTTGGCAACCTCCGACGTGGGAATAGCTATAGGGTCGGGTACGGACATTGCCATGGAAAGCGCAGGTATTGTGATCGTAAGCAGCAACATTAACAAAATCCCGACAGCTATACGTCTGTCGAAACTGACAATGAAAGTTGTCCGTCAAAATCTCCTCTGGGCTTTCGGATACAATATTATAGGCATACCTTTCGCCGCCGCAGGCTTGCTCAATCCCATCATCGCAGGAGCGGCAATGGCTTTAAGTTCCCTCTCGGTAGTCGCCAACTCCCTCCTGATTGCAAAAAAAACCGTATAATCCACGAGTTACACGAATTTTTTAATGCAGGGACTTTAAACCCTGACAGGTATTTCAAACCCTGACAGGGTTTTTTCAGCTCTCAATACAGTGAGAAGCATGTTTTCGGTTGATTTTATGCAATTGTGAATTAACAATTGTAGGTTTCCTGTCGATTTTATACAATTGCGAATTAACAATTGTAGGTTTCCTGTCGATTTTATACAATTGTGAATTCGCAATTGTAGGTTTCCTGTCGATTTTATACAATTGTGAATTAACAATTGCACTTTTCCTGTTTTCAACTCA
>JAISRS010000499.1 GCA_031273485.1 Prevotellaceae bacterium | reverse complement strand
CGAAATTCCTGAAACAATGGGTTTGATTTAGCAATGCATTTTAAGGGATTGATTTGTCTTTCTCCATTGTGATAGAATGTGTGATATTCATAAGGACAGTTACTAATAAGCGATTTCTTACTTTTCAAAGGACGTTGATGGAAAATTATATCATTCACAAAAAGACCGGTAAAATCCGCTTTCAACAGATTACTTCTATGGGCTTCGTTTTGTGGATATAACTCTTTCGCACATTCCTGAAGCAATTCTGTGCTTTCTAATTCCGGGTGAAATTCCATTTGTTTGTTTAGGATATCCGTTAATTCTTTTTTGTAGAATTTACGTTCAATCGTGCGAATCAATTTGCCACGTATTTTCTGATTAGGATTTTGTAAAATGGTTTCATAAATATAACAACCAACCGTTTTCTCACTTTTCTCTATATCATTTTCTATTTTCTTTTTAACAAGCATCCAATCATCCGTTGAAGGCATGCGAAAAGATCGTTTTAAAATTCCATCTTTATCGGTTTTAGGAGTCCCATCTTTATTTAAGCCGGTGGTTACAATAAATTCTTTTTTCTTGCCTTCCCAATCAACTAAAGGCGTTTTGCTTGTACGTCTATATATCCATCCATTCTCTAATTCGACATTATACCAAATCTCAAGTTTTCCTTTTTGAGGTTCATCTGCCGTTACTTTTATAACGGTTAAAGCATGGTATTCTTCCAACTTATCAGGATTTTCTTCTTCCTCTTCTCCACGTAATTGATAATATCCACGTTTCTGATTAAAATTTAATATTAACCAAGCCAATTCTTCTTTTCTGATAGGTTGAGATAATGCTTTTTTTCGCAAGTAATAAATCGTCCAATCATAAGGTATTAATGATTCCTGACCATTTTTCCTGACTCTAAACAGTTGTGGTTGGTTTTTTTTGAAGTCTGCCAACATTTCATCATAGGATTCTTTAAACAAAAATTCGTATTCTCCTTCTGTGTTCTTATGCCAAGGTAATTTCGGCTCCGTATCCGTAAGGAATTTTGCAAAAGTCGGATTATCTTCTTTATCCCAACCAATGGATTCTTCGTAGTGGACAGGTAGAAATCCCATTAGATGCAATACGCGATGTAGCCGTTCGCGACGCAGCAAGTGTCGTTCCCTCAGTCGGCGAGTTCCGCGGTAAGTTGTTCGCTCAGCAGTTTGGGAAACGGAGTTCCCGCGATCAAAATCACCTAAAATGTCTTGACTCATTGGAATAACCCGGCTCCCAGACTTGTAGATACTTACGGGATTTCCATTCTCATCGGTATCGACCAAAGCCCAACCAATGCTGTTTGTTCCCAAATCCAATCCTAATATTCTTTTCATGATATTGTGTGTTTCAACTTTATTCTGCAAAAATAGTGAAAAAATATTCTTTTCACTTGCTGATTGCGAAAAAAGGTATACATTTGCGCACTAATTACGAAGCAACTCACAATAAGGATTATTCCGTTGTGAAAACATTTAGAGCGGGGGAACTCGCTCTTTTTTGTTCTATCGTTCATGCTTTCTTCTGGGCTAAAACCCTGTTTTTAAAGATATTATCTTTGCGGGAATAAAAATGGTAAGGATAATTTATTGCAGTCAATTCAAATGTTGCCATGTTCTTTCTATTGTATCATAAGCCGTTTTTCTGTCTCCACTACCGGATTCAAACTTATACCCACGCTCAAAATTTATGTGCAAATGAAGCTCCCTTTCGCCTTCACCGGATGCTACAAACCCAACCCTTTCTACATCCCTTGGCGTGTAGAAAGAGTTGTGTTTATAGAATTAGGAGGAAATCGTCTGCATGTTCATTTCATTCGACAGTTGTCGAACACGTGTCCGACATTTGCTAATGTAACAAATCCTAATACTGCCTTACTGCACGGATTCGTCAGTTGCTTAAATAGGGTAGGGGGGCACTCCGAATACCTGTCTTTTAGACGCCGAAAGTTAAATATCGTTATAAGATATATGTTTTGGGGAAATTGTTATGCTGTATAACATAAAATAGCTATATTTGCATCGTGTTTTTCATGGTATTAGATTTTAAGGTTAACAATGAAGATTGGTTGTCGTGATGACAACCTTTTTTTTACCCTTTTGGGTATATTACCTCACTGTCGGACAAAGCATAAGCCATTTTGCGTGTCTTCTCTCCATCAAGATTCTTGCAAAACTCATCAGCTATGTAATAAATATCCACTACATTTGCGGCTTATGTCGAACTCACGTTATAATAATATAAAAATCAATTTGTTATGAAAAAGTTAATGATTCTCTACTTTGTGGCTTTATGGCCTTTCGTATCCATCGCGCAATCTGCCGATTCACATTTGCTGGGTAGGTGTTCACTTACCGACTTGCAAAAAGAACCCTATTCAGAGTGGTTTACCGGGAATTACATAGATTACACTCCTAATGAGGCAGTGCTTAAACAATTGAAGAACACCAGTTTGAAGGACTGCTCGATAAGCATATTCTTTGGCACGTGGTGTGGAGACAGTAAACGGGAGTTACCTCGTTTTATAAAGTTATGGGATATGCTTGGTTTGCCGCAGACAGCTCTCAACTTAGTGGCTGTCAGCTCTGCAGAATCCCTGTATAAACAATCGTCCGGTCACGAAGAACGCGGCAAACACATCTACAGGGTACCTACATTCATTATATCGAAAAATGGCAGCGAGGTCAACCGTATCGTCGAATATCCGGTACTATCACTGGAGCGGGATTTATTAAACATGCTGATTGCTAAGGACTACAGACCCAATTATCCTTCGTATACCTATCTTGCCAAATGGTTCGACGAAGGAATATTGACAGACGATAATGTATCGTTAGAAGGCTTGGCTAACCAAATACGGGGGATTACCCAGTCGTCCGGTGAATTAAGTTCTTTTGGCCGTACTTTGCTGAGCAGCAGCACCGATAAGCTGAAAGCCGTTTTGACGGTTTCCCGCATCAACTGCGATTTATATCCTGACGTTTGGCAAACTTATTCAAGGCTTGCCGAATTGCTGCACAAATCCGGCGAATACAAGCAGGAAGCAGAAACAATCCGCCAAGCAATAGAGGTGAATAAAGACCCTGAAAATGTGGAGACATTGCTCAAACGATACAATGAAGCGGTGAGCAAGGCGAATTGCTATTAAACATAATCGCAATTATCAAATATATAAAAGAAAGAAAAAAGAAAAAGTCCGTATGGTGCTTCACAGCTACATACGGACAAACAAATAACAAACTCTACTTATATGA
>JAISRS010000467.1 GCA_031273485.1 Prevotellaceae bacterium | reverse complement strand
TGTCGCTGAAAGGGCTGCACTTCTGCCTCGTCACCCCTCCCATCACCGTATCTACGCCGGAAGCCTATCGCTCGGTTAAGCCGCAAACCCCGCCGGTATCGCTAAAAGAAATAATCCGCCTCCCCGTGGAAGAATGGAAAAACTATATGACAAACGATTTCGAGCCAAGGCTCTTCGCCCGTCGCCCTGCCATCGCCGCCATCAAGCAACGTCTCTATGATATGGGAGCAATCTACGCCTCCCTGTCCGGCTCCGGCTCCTCAGTCTTCGCCCTGTTCGCCGAACGCCCCCCCCACCCCCTCTCCGCCGATTTCCCCAACTACTTCACCTACACCACCCTCCTGACGCACTAACAGGATATGAAAACGAGTAAAAACAAAAAAGAGTTTGACTGTGTTGAAATGAAAAAATGAGATTCAGGCAAAGATTTATGCCAAAATAAAAGACATGAATACGGCCGAAAGACTGGAATATTTCAATGCACCAATGGAAAATCTCTGCACTCCACTGCCTCCGGCATCATTGCCGTCATTGTAAGAGTTTACTCCCCTAATGGTTTTGGGGGAGTTTTTTTCAATTGGGCTAAATCTTTTTTTGAGGTGCTATGAAAAATATCCGGCAGTACGATAGAGGGAAAAATCTTTTTTTCAGTCCGTAGTTTGCGGAAACAAATCGCTGTAATTTCATAAATTACAATAGACGTCGAATACAACATCGCTGTATTCAGCAAGTTCCGAAGGTATCAGACCTTCCTTCTCACGCATCTCTATTACCCAACGCTCACGGCTCTATTGGGCGTCCTACATCTCAAAATGTTCCCAAATATGTGCCGGAACAAGCATCGTCATAGCCGTAGAAAATAACTTCTCTACAGGCTCCCGGTCTTTCTTTTTACGTCCCATTTGTATGACTTTTTTATTGCAACGAAAGTATTTGAATATAAATCACATCACGGTATATAGCTTCGAATACCGCTTCTGTGATCGGACAGCAATATCAAAATATCATTTTGACATTTTGATGTTTTTAGCCCTTCTGAGAGCCGTTTCTTTGCTGCCAAATGCTCCGGCGTGTGCGAAAAACGACGTTTAAAGGGGGTTTATAAAAACGAAAAAGCGTTTTCATAATGATTAATTGTGGATTATTAATTGGAAATTGGGAAATATGCTGTCATTTTAATTTTATCACTGCTTTTTATGGATTAAAATGCTATTTTTGCTGAAGGCGGCTTGTAACTCGTTACTTCTCACTTCCGACTTTTAATTTCCGTTAAATAAACGGAAATTAAAATAATCTTCACTCTCGTTAAGGCTTTGTCGGCATGTTTTTGGGAAATCATTGCACTGAAATTTTGAAATCACAGCAATGAAATGGGCAAATCATCACAGTGATTTCCCAAAATGATTGCAACGATTTTAAAAATCACAAGCATCATTTTTGGGAAAGAATCAGGGCAACCATCTGAAACCGCACAATCCTTTATATAAAACAACGCCTTTGGCCGTTTTAAGGATTCGCGACACTTACTTTTTGACATGCGAATTCTTGTTTTAACTATTAAAACGCGAAGCATTTAACTGGTTTTAGAATCTTGGCATAGTTTTTAACAGGGTTATTTGTGCCGCAAAAATCCACCTGCTTATTTCGTGGCGGGCGGAGTGAAGAAAAACCATGAGCAATGTGTTAAATATCTGATTACAAGGCGTTTTTGCATGATGTACTCGTGCGTTTCGTGTCTGTCATTTTATAATAGACGGACTTGATGTGCTTTTTAAGGTTCAAAACAAGGAGATAAAGACTATTACATTTACTTGCGTTTATTTACAAAACACAGTTGTAAGATGTTGATTGCAAAGGTATGAAGTCTTTTTCAATAATCAACCATCTTTGCATATTCAATTTGTGCAATCCTATCATCTCAATTGCAAAGTTCTCCATTTAGAGCGTAATTACGCCAATTTCATGCCTGTGAACATCCTCATAATGAGCGTGTTTATCAAATTGCAGACATATTTCAGGTTCCAAACGCTTCAACGGAGCCACTAAATCGGTGCATAATAGACAGTTGCACAAAAACTAATTGGAAAAATGTTTTACACGTTTTACAATTTTCGACTGTATATCAAACGAATAGTATACTATTTTGGATGCTATTAGCCTCTTTATATGCTGTTTATAAAAGGAAGAATTTCTAAAGTCCGTCTATTATAAAATGACGGACGTGAAAACGGGAAAAAAAAGGGTGGTTTTATGTGGTTGATTTTAGAAAAGTTAAATATAAATCTTTATCCGTATTTTATGAATAAGCAGCGTTTTCAATGGGTTGATATTGCCAAAGGAATTGGTATAATATTAGTTGTCTATGGGCATGTTATAAGAGGAATACATTCGTCTGGTATTATCGACGACAAAACATTCTATCTTAGTGATACTTTTGTATATAGTTTTCACATGCCTTTGTTTTTTGTTCTATCCGGACTGTTTTTCAAAAGAAGTCTTGATAAATACAAAGCTAATGGATTATTTGTAGAGAAATGTAAGAGCTTAGTGTATCCTTATATTATCTGGTCTTTATTCCAAACGGGTGTGGAAATATTGCTGTCTAATTTCACAAATAAAAAAGT
>JAISRS010000435.1 GCA_031273485.1 Prevotellaceae bacterium | reverse complement strand
CGTTTTTTGCCAAAGTGCAGAACAAGCTCCACTACGCCATCCACGGGCATACGGCTGCCGAATTAATCGTGTCGCGAGCCAACGCGGATAAGGAACACATGGGACTGACTTCATGGGAGAGAAGTCCCGACGGAAAAATCGTCAAGACAGATGTTGTCGTTGCCAAAAATTATCTTACGGAAGCGGAACTGTCATCGTTGGGACGTATTGTCAATGCCTATCTGGATTTGGCGGAAGACCGCGCAAAACGACATATCCCCATGACAATGGAAGACTGGGCAAAGCGCCTGGACGCATTCCTGAGCGCCGACGAGCGTGACATATTGCAGGATGGCGGCAATGTTACAGCCCAACAGGCAAAGGATTTTGCCGAAAGCGAGTTCGAAAAATACCGCATCACGCAAGACCGCCTGTTTGAATCGGATTTTGACAAAGAAATTCGGCGTATCGAAGGAAAAGAGGAATAATGTACAATTTCAATCCCGGTTTTAATTCCCCCGAATTAGAGGGAATTAAAAATAAATAAAAATCATATAAATATCAAAAGATGAACTTTGAATAATTTCTTTACGAATCGATGATTTGGAATACATCCGGAAAAATTCGTGCATAAATTCCGAACCATGATTAAAGGATTGAAGGATTTTTTACAGGATTAACAAGATTTTCAGGATTGACAATTGCGTAGATTGGAAAAAATCCGCAGGATTTAATTCGTGTAATTCGTCAAAATCGTGGATAAAAAAATCCGTATAATTCGGCGACCAAAAAATCGCAGATAGAGTTGTTGTGGATTTCGGTGAGGCTGTACCGGTTTTAGACGGCGACTTCAGCTTTAATGGCGGGATGCGGGTCATAACCTGTAAGTTTGAAATCTTCGTAATTGAACTCGAAAACGGATGTTACATTTTTATTTATTTCCATAGCAGGCAATGGTCGCGGTTTGCGTTTCAGTTGAGTATTCACTTGTTCCAGATGATTGGAATATATATGAACGTCGCCGAAAGTGTGTATAAAATCCCCCGGAACCAGACCGGTGACCTGCGCCACCATCATTGTGAGCAAGGCGTATGATGCAATATTGAACGGAACTCCCAGAAATACGTCGGCGCTTCGCTGATATAACTGACAGGACAACCGTCCGTTTGCCACATAAAACTGAAACAGGGCATGACAGGGAGGCAAAGCCATTTTTTCCACATCGGCAGGATTCCAGGCAGTTACTATATGCCTTCTCGAATCGGGATTATGTTTTATGGAATCAATAACTTCCCTTATCTGGTCGATGTGTTTACCGCATGGAGTTGACCACGACCGCCACTGATGACCGTACACAGGACCAAGATTTCCATCTTCGTCCGCCCATTCGTCCCATATCGAAACCCTGTTATCGCGCAGATATTTCACATTAGTATCCCCTTTAAGAAACCACAACAGCTCATATATTATTGAGCGCAGATGCACTTTCTTTGTTGTAACAAGCGGAAATCCTTCCGATAAATCAAATCTCATCTGGTAGCCGAATAAACTGCGTGTTCCGGTGTTTGTTCTGTCGGATTTTTCGACTCCGTCGTTAAGTATTTTAGTTAATAAATCAAGATATTGTTGCATATTATTTAAAATTTAAGGTATTAGCAGGGAGCAGTCTCCATAACTCAGAAATCTGAAATCATTAGCCAGCGCATAATCATACACTTCTTTCCATTTGTTGCCTGTAAATGCCGCCACCAAAAGTATCAGAGTACTTTCCGGCTGGTGGAAATTAGTTATTAATCCTTTAATAGTTCTGAATTTATATCCCGGAACTATCATTATTTCGGTCGAAGCCTGTTCTTCGTCCGCATCGTCACTGTCCAATTTATTGATTAAGCGTGCAAACGCCTCTTTCACCGTCATGTTAGTATTGATGCCGTATGCTTCCCACTGTCCTATTTCGTAATTTGTTTTGGAATCAGCCGAAACCCCCAGCCAATACAAACTTTCCAACATTCTTGCCGATGTTGTGCCAACAGCTATCAGGTTATCGGCGTTATCGTGTAAATGCTCCAGAATCTTACGGTTAATAATAAAAATCTCCTTATGCATTTCATGTTCGTGGACAAGTTCGCCCTTCATCGGTTTAAAAGTTCCGGCGCCCACGTGCAAGGTGATTTCCTCAAGATTGATACCTTTCAATGTTAGCGAGTTCATGACCCTTGCGGTGAAATGAAGACCGGCCGTAGGCGCGGCAATTGAACCTTCAAATTTGGAAAATACGGTTTGATACGACGATTCGTCTATTTGTTCCGAATCCCTTTTAAGATAAGGAGGTATGGGGATATTGCCGCAACAGTCCAGAACCTTTGAGAAATTCACAGGAGCATCCCATTCGAATGTAACTAAGAAATCGTTTTTCAGTTCGATTTTTTTAGCGCTCAAGCGATATTGATTCCCGTCGTATTCCAATATTTTTTCCAACGTTTCGTCCTTCCATCTTTTGGCGTTACCAACCGAACAATACCATGAACAATAGCGCATTGAAGACAGTGATTCGTCAAATGTCGATGGCGAGGCGGGATACATGCAAAACACCTCAATTGTTGCTCCCGTACTTTTTTTGAAAAAAATCCTTGCTCTGATTACTTTGGAATTGTTAAATACCAGCGTTGA
>JAISRS010000145.1 GCA_031273485.1 Prevotellaceae bacterium | reverse complement strand
CCAATACCGGCTCCGCTGACAAGTTCGCTTGCGCTGATTCTCAGTGATCCGATAGGTAAAATTAAAGCAGGACTTAAATTGCCGTTATCGTCAATATTGTCCAGATCGTAGTTTTTGTCGATGCAGGAATGAAACGCCGCCGACAATAAAAGTAAAGCTAAAAAACTGTTTAATAAATTTTTCATAAAGAATTTGTATTTAAATTTTAATTCAAAAATTTCGGCAAAGGTAAGAAAATATTTGTGTTATCCGCAAAATAATATTTGTCGGGACGCTTTTCGAAATGGGTTTTCCCCTGTAGCTCTTTACCTTCCCTGCGGCGCGCTCTGCGAATTTTATGTTACAATATTTTTTTTGCGACGCAATGACGAGGACTACGAGTGTACGAAATCAAACATTCTAACGGAAATTCCTTACATTTGCAGTCCGAAACGATGTTGGCGCCCGTTGGTTTGCCGGTAAATATCAAAAGCCAATAACAGGTACATCATTGTTTAACAGGAGTTCCGTTTGTTGGGATACCTGTCGAAAGCGGATAAAACAGTTCATTTTTTTTGATTAAATAAATTCATGATAGATTCACAGACTGTAACGAAAATAGTCGATGCCGCCGATATTATTGATGTTGTCGGCGAGTTTGTAACGCTGCGTCGGCGCGGAGTGAACTTTATAGGCAGATGCCCTTTCCATGATGAGAAAACGCCTTCGTTTACGGTTTCACCCTCGAAAGGTATTTTTAAATGTTTCGGATGCGGCAAAGCGGGCAATTCCATAACCTTTGTTATGGAACACGAGCGTCTTACTTATGTTGAAGCGCTGAAATATCTTGCCAAAAAATACGGAATAGAAGTCCATGAAAAGCAACAGACCCAGGAAGAGATTGCGCATAACAACGACCGTGAAAGTATGATGATTGTTTCGGGGTTTGCCAACGATTTTTTTATTAATACATTACACAACACAGACGAGGGTAAAGCCATAGGTTTAAGCTATTTCAAAGAACGGGGCTTCTCTAAAAAAATCATCGACCAGTTTAAACTCGGCTACAGTCCGATGAAGCGGGATTCGTTTTCAAAAGCGGCAATAGCAGCCGGTTACAAGGAAGAATTTCTGCTGAAAACAGGTCTGTCCATCAAGCGCGACGACGGCTCGTTGATCGACAGATTCGCCGGAAGAGTCCTCTTTCCAATCCATTCGCTTAGCGGACGGGTGATTGCCTTCGGAGGCAGAATCCTGCAAACAGATAAAAAAACGGCTAAATACCTCAATTCGCCCGATTCCGAAATATATCTGAAAAGAAACGTACTGTACGGGATATATTTTTCAAAACAGTCGATCAGTCGGCTCGACAAATGCTATTTAGTGGAGGGATATACGGATGTGATATCGATGTTTGCGGCAGGCGTAGAGAATGTTGTGGCGTCTTCCGGCACCTCCCTCACCGAAGAACAGATTAAACTGATATCTCGATTCACCGAAAATGTAACAGTGCTGTTCGACGGAGATAATGCCGGCATCAAAGCATCCATCCGCGGCATAGATATGTTGCTGAAATTCGGGCTGAAAGTGAAGGTCGTCCTGCTCCCCGACGGAGAAGACCCCGATTCTTTTGCCAAAAATCACAATGCGGAGGAATTACATCAGTTTTTAAATTCCTCGGAAAAGGATTTCATCGCATTTAAAGTCAATTTATTGAACGAGGGAATAAACGACCCTATCAAAAAAGTTGAAGTTATACACGAAATCGTAAATTCCATATCCGTTATTCCCGACTTAATAACGCGCAACGTATATATCAAGGAATGTAGCAAAACGCTTGAGATAGAGGAGAGCGCGCTCACTGCCGAAGTTGCGAAAAGCCGGAAGAAACAGTTCACTGCCGAATCAAGCGACGCCGGAGGAACAAGGGAGATTCCGCAAACGACAGAAGAAGTCGCCATACCGGTAATCCCTGTTATGCCGTCGTTTGTCAACAATATTTATTGTCAGGAACAGGAAAAAGAACTTATTATGTATATGCTGAGATTTGGTCGTGAAGAACTGTTTCGTACCGAAAACGAGGAGGGCGACGAGGTAGTTATTCATGTGGATGAATATATAATACAGGATATTAAGAATGACGATCTTGAACTGCAAAATCTGCAATATAAAAAACTGTTTGAGGAATACGAACAGTTGTTGAAAAATGTCGCCGATAAGGAAGGCGTTGATTTTGTCCGTCATTTCATTCACCATGAGGATATTTCCACATCGTCCCTGACCGTGTCCCTGCTGATGGATACCCAAATGCAGGGTAATGAAAATTATATGGTAAGCAAAATCTGGAACGGAACAACTAATGTGATAATAAACATGCAAATGGCGGTGCCTAAGGCATTGGCGGTGTATAAGTCCAAGATACTGACAATTGCATATCACGGGCTGATGCAACAGCTGAAGGATGAAAAAGATGAATCGCGCGGTTTTGATATTTTGGAAAAATTAAAGTTACTGGATGAACAGCGAAAAATTATTGCCAATTTTTTAAACCGCATTGTAATTTAAGAGTATGGAATTAATTTTACAGTTAGGATATTTGGGATTATTCATCGGCGCTTTTCTCGCCTCAACTCTTATCCCTTTAAGCAGCGACATTATATATGCGGGGATACTGCTGGTGTTCAAGGCAAATCCCTGGATTGCGCTTATAATAGTAACCCTCGGCAACTGGCTTGGAGGTCTGACAAGTTACGGATTAGGCTATCTGGGTAAATGGAAATGGATTGAAAAAATATTTAAGGTCAAACCCGAACAGCTGGAAAAACAGAAAAATATGATTAATAAATATGGCGCTTTACTTGCGTTTTTCACCTGGTTGCCTTTGGTGGGGGACATCATGTCACTTGCTTTGGGATTTTATAGAATAAATCCTAAAATTTGTATGTCTTTTTCTTTAATCGGCAGGTTCCTGCGGTTTTTAGTCTGGACATTATTATTCTTGAAATACGGCGAAATGTTTATAAATTGTTTAGGCATCAAACAGTTTTGACGGATGCGCTACAAAAATCCAAACATTCGGATGCCTCGCCAAAAATTATTGGGGACTTCTAAAAACTTGATTTTTCAAGGCAGACAAGATTTTTAAACCGGAGTTTACCAATTGTAAATGAGGATTAAAAAATTGAAGTCGAACGCAGAAAAAGCAGTTTTTAGAAGTTCCCTATTGTTATATTAACGCTAAGAGAAGAGCATAAAGAAACCGCAAAGAGCGCAAAGTTGTTTTCTTTGCGTTCTTTGCGACTCACTTTGCGAACCTTGCGTTTCAGTTTCTTATTTTTTACCTTTCTTTTGCGTCAAATCCAGCAATTCCACTTTACGAAACTCAATCGGGTGACTTTCCGATTGCAGTGCGATATGCCCTTTGCCCAAAGCAGTACCGGAACTGTAGGTGGATGAAACATTTTCTTCATCAACCGTCGGGCGTGTATATGTCAGGATAGTATCACCTTCCATTATGTGATGCACAATACTGTCGCCCAACACAACCATTTCGAGAGTGACCCATTGGTCGCCATGGTAGGTTTTAGATTTTGAATTGTAACAATGTCCGTCATAAGGTTTTCCGTCGATAGAAACTCCTGTTCCCGGAGTACAGACATTACCTGTTCTGCGTTCATTTGTTCCGTCTCCGCCAAGCATTTGCGCCTCGATTGACACGGGAAAATCCTGATCCAAAGCCATTGTTTCGGGATTTTGCGAATGCAGCATAGCTCCGCTGTTGCGATATGCCCATTGAGGACCTCCTTTGGCTTGTTCTCCCACAAAACGATATTCTACACGAAGTTTGTAGTGGGTGTAATAATTTTTTGTGAATAAATGTCCGAATCTCTTGGCAAAATCATCTCCGTAAGCGTCATATTTCACTTTCAACAATCCGTCTTCGACATAAAAGGTATTGCCGAAATTTTCACCTGCAGGATAACCTGCAATTTTCACAGTCCAGCCCGTCAAATCTTTTCCATTGAACAGCTGTATCCAGTTTTCCTGCGTTGAAGATTGCTTGCAACCAACAAGATAGAAGGAAACTAATGATAAAATTAATAACTTATTTTTCATACTTTCAAATATAATATTTTTATTTTCATTTAATTAAAATGTCGGGCAAAATTACGGATTTATTTTCATATCCGCACAATTTATTTTTTATGCCGCGCGAAATGTCTAAACAGACACAGACGCTACAGTCCGAACTAAAACATTAAAAATCAACATAATGATTTCGATAAAAAGTTAAGGTTTAATTATCTCCAAAGTTTAACCAAGTGATGTAAATTATTGCATACATCAATTTATTAAATATATATAATTAAACTGCTAATCTTAATGTATTTGATTCGATGAGAATACTGAAATCTTAGAAACATATCACAAGAAAAGTATGTTAAAAAACATAAAAACCGATCTGAATAAATCTTTTTAACCGTACCTTTGCAGTGAGAAAATAAAAATAGGGCGGTACAAAATAGAATGATAAATTTTCTATTGAAAATGCCTACCCCAAGCATTACTATTCGTTTCCGAATGTCAAATTCGGGATTCTGTTCAGTAATGCTTTTTTTGGTCATGGATTAGAACAGTTGATCTTTAGTCATCGAATTGTTTTGTCGCCAGCATCCCCTGCCCTCCTCAAGTTTGTCACCGAATTAAACTTGAACAAATTTAAAATCCTGCGGATTTTTTTTAATTTATCCACGAATTACACGAATTGCACGAAATTTTTCTTTGTCATAGAACTAAACGAATTACACGAATTAAAATCCTTCGGATTTTTGCGAATTACACGAATTTTTTTCCACGAATTTTTTTTTCCACGAATTTCCACGAATTTAAAATCCTGCGGATTTTTTTTAATTTATCCACGAATTACACGAATTACACGAAATTTTTCTTTGTCATAGAACTAAACGAATTACACGAATTAAAATCCTTCGGATTTTTGCGAATTTCCACGAATTTTTATCCACGAAACGTAAATTCGACGCAGTCAAATACACCTTCTTTGGTTCCGGCTTGTCCGGCTTAGTATCTTATTTCCGAAATTGATGTAAATTTTGGCAGAATATTCAATATTAATATGGTTGTTTTCTTGACGAAGTATAAAAACCTTATTTCTACCT
>JAISRS010000134.1 GCA_031273485.1 Prevotellaceae bacterium | reverse complement strand
CTTCAAACCGTCATCCACTGTTTAAATTCGGAGGCTTTGTTTTTGCTTACGAAGATACGTTCGGGGGTTTCGATTCCTATGTTAATCAGCAGGCGGCTGTCGAGCCATATAGTTATGTTTTCTATACTGTCTTTTGAGATAATATATTGTTTATTGACTCTGAAAAAAAATTGGGGATTCAAGCTGCGGATTATATTGTCGAGTGTTCTTTTGTAGGAATAAATTGTGCCGTCTTTCAGGATGACTATTGTTTTTTCTTCCGTTGTATAAAAACAGGCGATATTTTTTATTGCAATCGGGATAAGTTTATTGTCAATCGAAACAAGTATTTTTTCGGGATATTTATCCGCATTTATCAGTTGGGGCAACAGATTTAAATACCGTGCTATATCCTGTTTACTCAATCGTTTATATTTGTCTAAAGCCCGTTTTACCTCCTTCACTTCTATGGGTTTAAGCAGATAATCAATGCTATTGACTTTAAAGGCTTCAATGGCGTATTCGTCGTAGGCGGTGGTGAAAACAACAGGAATATCAATGGTTATGAAATTAAATATATTAAAAGCCGAACCGTCGGAGAGCTGTATATCCATAAAAATCAAATCCGGCAAATCCGTCGAATTTTGCAGTCTTTTAACGGTTTGCTTCACACTTTCGGTATTACCTATGACTTCTATACTTGAATCAATCTCGGATATGATTTTTTTCAGATTAGTGTATGCTACCGTTTCATCTTCTACTATAAGTACTTTCATATTATAACTTGTTTAAAATTTCAGTTTTGTCCCAACCATGATTCACTTGATTAAAGGATTTTCATGATTCGTATCAGCATTTTTAATTTATTTAACCTAACAGGGATTTTAAACCCTGTTAGGGATTGTTTCTCTATTGTATAGCGCTTTGCGCCGTTCATCGTTCTATTCGTATCTCAGCGATTCTATCGGGTCGCGTTCCGACGCTTTTTTTGCCGGAGCATATCCGAAAATAACTCCTACGGCGGCGGAAATTCCAAAAGCCAAGATCACGGAAATGAGTGATACAATTGTTTTTATCTCGAATATAGTTGTTATCAGATACGACAGCACTACTCCGAGAATCACTCCGATTAATCCTCCTGTGACGCTGATAAGTATTGCTTCGGAAAGAAATTGCGCTACTATGTCGGCTTTTTTCGCTCCTATTGCCAGCCGTGTGCCTATTTCCTTGATACGTTCCATTACGGAGGCAAACATGATATTCATTATGCCTATACCTCCCACTAATAGTGATATACCGGCGATTGCGCCCAGAACTATATTAAAAATATCTTTTGTTCTTTGCTGTTGTTTCAACAACATTTCCGGAACCGTTATTTCATAATCTTTCACGCCCTGATGTCTTCTAAGAATCATTCGGCTTAGCACCTCGGTGGTGGAATTGAGCGATTCCGTTTCGGACATTTGAACTATTATCCTGTCTAATTGATTGTAGTTTAACTTTTCGGTACTCCCCGACGATGATGAAACGCTCAGGACTCCTCCCGAAAAAAATATTACGCCTCCTCCCGAAGAAGGTTTATTGACGGTTGCCCGGTTGTTATATCTTAAAAGAACGGTAGTTACGGGGACAAAGATATTGTCGTTATAAACATTAACGCCGGCATTGTCGAAGGAACTGACTTTTATGTCGGTTTTTTTCAGTACTCCTATAACTTTCAGCCAGATATTGCCGAATTTAATAAATTGCCCTAAGGGATTAGTTTCGTTAAAGAACTTGGTTCTCACGTTACTGCCTATTACGCATACCGGCATTCCGTATTTATCCTGTTCGGAATTGAAATACAGACCCATCTCTAAGGGAAGATTGTAGAGTTTGAAATAATCCACTGCAACTCCCTGTACTTTGGCAGGATATCTGATTCCTTTATATTGCAGCACGGAATTATAACTTACTTCGGGACTGATATTTTCGACTCCCGGAATAACTTTTCTGATTGCTTCCGCATCTGCCAGAGTCAAGCCCGGCGAGAATTTCTTTGACTGTGATTCTCCTTCGGTCACCTCGCTTTTGTCTTCTTCAATCATTGGAACTATCACTATATTATTGACGCCAACCATTTTTATCTGTTCCAGGATTTCCTGCTGAGCGCCGTTACCAATAGCCAACATGCTTATAACTGCCGCTACTCCGAAGATTATGCCCAGGGCGGTAAGCATTGATTTCATTTTATTGCTCATGATTGCTTCAAGAGCAATAATGATGTCGTGCATATAACGTTGCAACATATTATTCCTTATTTTTTTGGTTTGTTATACACATTATCATTAATTAGCCCGTCCTCCGCCTTGACGACGACCTCCGCCGCCTCCGCCGGGGCGAGCGCCGCCGGGGCGATTGCCGCCGGGTACAACTATCGCATCTCCGCCGTTGCTCGGTATTCCGCCACGACCTCCTCTGCGGAGATTATTCGTTC
The DNA here is from genome assembly GCA_031273485.1 of Prevotellaceae bacterium. Classification (GTDB taxonomy): domain Bacteria; phylum Bacteroidota; class Bacteroidia; order Bacteroidales; family UBA932; genus JAIRLF01. The sequence goes on along the minus strand of JAISRS010000134.1, from coordinate 4,115 downwards.
TTTCCCGTTCCTGCTCCTGTTTACGGGCGTCTTCAAGTTTTTTTGCTTCTCGTTCTCTTATCACAGACACAAGTTCTTCGCCCACCAATTTAAAGGTTTCGGGTTTTTCGGGCGTCGATAGATATATCTCATCGCCTTCCTCAAGTCCCTGTTCGATGATTCTGTAATTATCGTTCATTTCTCCCACAATCACAACCTGTTTGGTTCCATTGGTGCGATAAACAAAGGGAACGGAATCGGCGTGCAAAGATTCCAGGGGGATAAACAGGACATCGTCGGTGGTGGAAATCACAATTTCGTTGGATGTTGTCATCGAAGGGCGCAGGATTGAGTCGGATTGTCCCATACGAACCTGTACTTCAAAAACTTTTGCATCCGAATTTCTCAACTGTTCTCCCGTATTTGCCACGTATGTAACTACGCCGCTATACTTTCTGTCGGGAAAAGCATCTACTCCGAGCCTCACGTTTTGTCCTGTTTTAACTTTGCTGATATCCACTTCGTTGACGTAAGTTTTAGATACCATTACGGACAAATCGGGCAGTGTGGCGATTGTTTTGTCCCAGGGAGATACGTTTGAACCGACTTTCCGTTTCGTGCCGCTCCAATCTTTATAGTATATTACCATTCCCGGTTTGGGCGCATAGATGGTAAATTTGCTTAGAAGATCAAGAATATCATTATATTCGGATTCTTTTCTCGACAGTCGGATTTGTATATCTTTTATTTTGCCCAATTCCTGTTCTTTCCGCAACTCATACCGTTTCACTTCCTGTTCGTAGTTACGAAGCGCTCTGTCGTAATCGTTTTTAGCTTTACGCTGTGTTGCCGGCGGTTCGTAAATGCTCTGTTCCACAGTTATGGAGGATTCTTCCAGACTGAAAAGAAGATTTTGAATATTATCTCTCATCTGTTTCATGTTCAGAGATGTATCCAGAATAGCATTTTCGTACTGCGTTTGTATTTGTTCCAGTTCGGTTTCGGTGGTTTTCAGCGTATTGTCCAAACTGGCTCTGTCAAGCGCTCCGACGTAATCGCCCGAATCCACAACGGTGCCTTCCGGTATCAGATCCAGGATTTTCACATCTCCCACTCTTATGTTACGTCCCCGAAGTTCTTCCGGCGCTTCGATACGTTCCATGTTCAATGCCTGAAGCTCTCCTGTTGTGCTTACAACAATCTCGAAAAGACCTCTTTGCACTTTTACTTTTTGTTCTATACTTCCTTCCGATCCGGAGAAATAGTATATGGAACAGGCGACTACCAAAGCCGCTATTCCGATAATGACATAAATTTTTTTCCTTTTCATGCGCTAATATATTCTAAATTATTATTTCTATCAAAGATTAACTGACCTAAAAAAACAAGAATTTTATCAGTTTTTATAATCAACAAACAGTTTTTTATAATTAACAAAACGATTCAAAGGTAAAGATATTTTTAATTTGTACAATAAATATTTTTTTAATTTCTTAAATCCACAAGTTTAAAGATCACTAATTGAGCGACTATTATCGAAAAACTCTTCTCCGCCGTCTATTATTTTATTAGAAATATCCGTTTGATTTGTGCGAAATTCACAACTAAATATATTCGAAAATGGAAGATTTAAAACACCAAATCTTTTTTTGAGACGCAATGTAGAGACGCAATGCATTGCGTCTCTACGTTAGGCGTAGCCGTCGTTGGTACGGCAACGCGGGTTTAAGGACTATAAGGTCTATAAGGTCTTTAAAGACCTTATAGACCTTATAGTCCTTATAGACTTTTTTAAAAACAGAACCAAACCAAGGATGGGAGTGCGGCAGAGAGATTTTTTAACGCAAAGGCAAACACTTTGCGCCCTTTGTGTTAAAAAAAGCAACAATCTTAATATTGAATATTCTGCAAAAATTTACATCAATTTCGGAAATAATATATTAGAATATCAACCGTTTGACAGCATGTTTGACAGATTACTCTGATTTTTGAAGCGTGTAAGAAACGAATCGGGTAATTGCACTCTGTTGTCGGAATTTTCACGCCAGATTCTGGTATAGTTGATTAAAAGCGGAAAAAATTCATAAAAAGCCGCTTTTATGGCGTCATAATTATCCTCTAAACATTTAATAGCATATTCTCCTGTTACGGGGAGGTTTAGATATTTATGCATCATTTCCAGAGAATCCCGAAGGCTGTCTAATTTCGAATAGTTTTTCAGTCGGTTACCGATTATAAATATATTTAGTAACAGTCTTATTTTTAAGGGTAAATATTTATATTTCAGTATAGCGTCGAAATAAAATCTGTTGCAGAATGTTTTTAGCGAAACTTCTTTTGAAAAGTCATTCCATCCTGCCGCCAGAAAATGGTCGTAGAACATGTCGAGATACACTCCGGCATATTTTCCAAAGTGCGGGTGCAGCAGTTTTCGGATTTTAGCGTTAATGGGATGACGGTCGGTGAAGTCGTCTATTGCTCTGTGCATCAATACTCCTTTGCGAACAATAGGCTGTAAACCCTCATATCTGCGACCCTTAACGGCATCGCCGATAAAATTACCTACCATAAGCAATTTGTTGTTACCGGAAAGGTATATATGTGCCAGAAAATTCATACCGTTTTATTTTATTTACTTTATATTTTATCAGTGCAAAAGGCATAATTAAAATTATTTACATCTGTTATTTAAGATGCGGCGATTTTTTAAATAGTTGCATGATTTTATTATTTTTTATCCGACTGCACAGTTTATAGTTTACGGTTCCTAATCATGACCATAATTTCTTTCGGCGCGACATTTAGAATACATCCACGAAAACGTTTACACTTTTTATTGTAAATATATTTTGTACCTTTGCAAACAATTAATTTAACATCATGTACATTTTAAACAGAATATTGATGTATATAATGAAAGATTATATAAAAAACAAGGGACATGATAATGAGAGATTTTATTAACTACATACATATTAACAATTTCAAGTCTATCCGTAATTTAAAGTTGGATGATTGTCGGCGTATAAACCTGTTCATTGGCTATCCTAATGTAGGAAAGTCAAATGTGTTGGAAGCATTGAGTCTGTTTACCGTCCCATTTTTGAAAGAAAATGAAAGTCTTAACCGATTTATACGAACAGAAAACAAAAATGAACTTTTTTATAATGCCTTGGATAAATTTTGTTGTGTTGACACCAATCTTGATAAAGCCCATCTTGACATAACGCTCTTATTAAGTATCTTTAACAAGATTGACAATTGCGAATCAAAGTTTCAATTTTCCACAAATTTAACATTGAGAAATATCGGCGAGCCTGCGTCCGATTTGAATAAAATACAGCACAACAGGGTGAAACGATATATTTTTAATCCTGCAAATCAGTGGAAATCTACCGGAGAGGAATTGCTGTTACCGCCTTTTGGAGAAAACATTATAGATACATTGTCATATAATGAGAATGTTGCCGGTGTAAAAGTGTGGATGAAACAGGAATTTGCCAAATACGGATTAGAATATCTGCTTGATAAAACAAGTAACAGCCTGAAAGTCCAGCGAAGATTAGGCGACGACGAGGTCTTTCAACTGCCCTATTCCTCAATTGCCGATACTTTACAACGAATTATTTTTTACAAAACAGCTGTGTTATCAAGCAAAAACGCTGTTCTGCTTTTTGAAGAACCGGAGGCGCACGCGTTTCCACCCTATATAAAAATTATTACGCAGGATATTATCGACAGTGTGGATAATCAGTTTTTTATTGTTACGCACAGTCCGGCGATTCTTAACGATTTCATAGAATATGCCGACCTCAGAAAGGAAGTTGCCATATATTTGTTCGATTACCGGGACGGACAAACAACTGCCGAACGATTGTCGGAAGAAGAAGTGGACAAAGTATATAATTATGGGGAAGATTTGTTTTTTAACCTTGAAAGTTTTTTGTGAAAAATGGATGAAAATATCGGCTAAATCTTATTTTGAGGTGCTATGGATTGAGTTCCCTTCGTTCGACATAGCGATAGCCCGAAGGGCTTAATTTTCATAACCGCAGGTCATCGACCTGCGGAAAAGTACCCGTATGTTCTCTGCCTGAAAGGCAGGACTGAAACGTAAATTGAAATAATAATAATTA
>JAISRS010000105.1 GCA_031273485.1 Prevotellaceae bacterium | reverse complement strand
CAATCTGAAATACCGGGGCAAGACTTTTAACTGGATTAGAGACGATTTCAAAAACCTTGCGCACGTCATGGGCGAACCCTTCACACGCTCCGAAATGGCGCGGTATCAGGTCGCTACGGATTATGTCGGGCAACTGGTAACGAAAACCAATGACAACATCCGCAACGAGATCAAACAGACCGTGCTTTCCGGCATCCGCGACAGGCGGAGCAAGGGGCAGGTGTCGCAGGATTTATTCAACCGGCTGGGCGCGATGAACAGGGACTGGAAACGGATCGCCGACACGGAGATCGTCAATACGTCGAACCTTGCCGGCATACTGGAAGATGTGAACAACGCCCCGGAGGGCGAAAAAGTCTACTTCAAACGCTATGAGCTTCCCGGCTGTTGCGACAAGTGCGCCCGGATAAACGGCAAAGTGGTATTGTGGTCAAACGCCCCGCTTGCGGACGATCATATAAAAGACGAACACGCCGACATTGCCATTTGGGAGGGCAAGCCGCAAGATAAGCGCATGACAACGGTTGTACCCGGTACCATGCACCCGAATTGCCGGGGCGGATGGGTGCGCTGGGGCGGCAAGAGCGCGGACGCGATGGGCGCGAAGATCAGAGGCAAGATTGACGCATGGGATAGAGCGGTCAAAAAGGCGCGGGAAGAATACCGCGAAAAGGGTGTCGAAAACCCTAACGACCAGACAGAATGGTATAAGGACAGGATAAACGAGCTTTACAAACATTTTTCAAAAACATCCGGGAACATAGATAGAAAAAAGATAGAGAGCTATATAGATACATTGCTATCAAGATGCGCTCCAATGCCCAAAAAAATGAAAACTGTCGGCGGCTATGGCTTTACAGCGGCGCAACTTGAGATTTTAGGCGAAATAGCAGATGGCGAACTTGCGGCAATAGGAAAAGTAATGTCGGGCGGACTGTACGGCGGGAAGCTAGAACAGGCACTCTTTAATTCCTGCGGAAGCCTAAATAGAGATTGGCATTTTTTAGCAGCGTTACATGGAAAAAATAAAAACACGGAGGAAGAAAAGAGGGTTATGCGCGAATACTTTCTTTATGACAACGGCAGATTTGAAACAGAAGAAGAAGTCCATCAATTTTTTGATTCAAGTGAATATCTAAAATTGCGTCCACGACTAAAAAAAGAAATGGTGGAGGACGCATTATATTGGATAAATGGAGGCTCAAATGAAAAAAATTAGTATGTTGTGTGTTTTGTTACTTCCTGCCGCCTTTAACACGTTTGGTCAAACGGCCAAACAAGCTGTGAATATAGCAGATTATTTTCCTATGAGCGTATGGACGCAATGGCAATACGCCGATATACACGACAGGCTTCAAATTGGAAGAGAGCAAGAATAGAAATATCATTTTAATAATTATTGATTTGATTATAATGGCGTTTTTAAATAACGGAGGACATTGTGAAACAAAAAGAAGAAAGGGACATGGAAAATGCCTTGGCTTGGGATGGGCAGACTGGCAACATGGATGACGTTCGTGAAGCAATGAGGGTAGACGATGAAGAGTCGGCGATTTTTTTTCAGGAAGCAGGGCGAACGCTTTTGCGTAGTAATGCCACACTGTTGATTCATCGCCGACTGCGTGTCGATTCAAAGCGGGTAAAGCACTGGTTCATCTATGAATGCCCGGAAAATGAAGTGCGTTTATTGTCAGGCGACCAATATATTGATGGTGAAACATTTGGTTTCACCAATTGTACTGACAATCCTATATTTTCATACAAATAACTTTTAATGGAGGGCTAGATGAAAAGGTTTGGCTTGTTTTTTGCGTTGCATTTTTTACTGTATTCCTGCACGTCCGTTGGAACCAACCTACAGCAGGCGCAGGATTTATCGGCGTTGGGCTATCCGATTATTTATAAAAACTCCGCTTTCGACGATAACGGATATGTTTTTATAGAGTATAAAAATATAACATCTGAAGTAATTAGCGAGATTATATTCACTACTGAAATGCCCTATGGAGAACAGAATTTAAGAGATGGATCTCTATTGCGGCCTAATCAATCCAGAAAAACAAGCTGGTGGATATCCGCCATATATAGAAAGGGGCAAAATGTCCCCGTCAAAGGCATAAGTGTTATATTCAAGAGCGGACGAACAGTAGCAATAAATGGCGCACAAGCGGCAGTAATGCTTGACGATAAAAATTATACGTCGGGTTATTTAGCAGTTGCCGAATCGCCATCGCCGCCAGCCACAGCGCCTACTTTGGATGTTCAGCCGGCAAGCTCTCCTTCCGTCTACCACGAGAAATCCTTTAGGGATGTTATAAATCTTAATCTAACACAGGCAGAATCATATGAAACGTCCGTTCTTGGGTTGTCTATACAATTTAAGATTCCTGATTATCAAGGCCCCATGTATAATTATAAATTTGTATCAGAAGGCTATATAGCATTTGAAAATAATAAAAGCTCCGATGAATTAAATATATCTGACGATAATGGATATGTATGTACGGCGGAAATGTCGAAGAATTTTATAAAAACATATAATATCGATAAAAATAGCGATTTTGACCCATCAAAAAAGTATAGAATAAAGTACACATTTAGATATTTATTTAATATGGGCAAACTTGTAGGAAAAATAAACAATTTTAACGAACAAATTTCTGTCGATGGAATCGAAATTACTGATATTGAAGGTTTGCTGACCTACGAACAATCGCTGGAAAAAGACAAGCAGAATATGGCAGAAGAAAAACAGCAGGAATTGCTGCGAAAGCAAGCGGAAGTAAAAGCGGCTTATGAAAAAGCCCTAAGCTCAAACGGCATCGCTTCAGTTATAGAATATATTCACGTCTATCGGCGGGAAGATGGATTTAACAAGGACTGCTACGCAGAAATAGCAAGACGGGTAACAAAAAACAGGAACATAGCCTTTAAGGAGATTTATACCGCACCAAATCCTTACGCATTTGATACGAAAACTGTTTATTATTGCAGCAGTCTGACAGTTCAAAGTTTCACAAAAGGGACGATTATTGCATATACTGGCAATGTTTTTATCTCCGATGAAGATGTTGTTTTCCTGAGCAGTGTTCCCGATATTAAAGATATTGGGCGCTCTATCCCTAACGCGTACTTAAAATACAACGGGACCACCGTATTATCTTCCGCATCCGGACGCAAGAGAGAGGTGCCGAGTTTTGATTTAATTTACAGTTTTGAATAAGTCTTTGGAGTAATCAATTATGCCGTCCAATGATAACGATGAAAACTTTGACGATTCCGATTTCATGGATCATGGCGAGTATGATGACGAAG
>JAISRS010000011.1 GCA_031273485.1 Prevotellaceae bacterium | reverse complement strand
TCTCCAACGGTCAACGAATGGCTGCTGTGGGCGGCGGAAAACAAAGTTGATGAGCGGATTATCAACTTTATCGAGCAAAATCCCGATTGCCTTGAAAGCAAAACGGGTGAAGATACGGGGTTGGAAAAATCGGCAGACCGCCGTTCGTGGCAGCGCGTTTCGGAACTGATAAGCAATGTAACGGAATTTGATAAAATACTCGAAAAAGCCGTTGCGGGTATTGTGGGTATTCCTGCGGCATTGAAATTCAGCAACTTTCTAAAAAGCAATTATGGCTTGAATGTCAAGGAAATAATCTCAAATTTCGCAAAACATAAAACGAAATTGGGGAAATCGCCTTTGCATGAACTCTCGCTGTTGAACGACGGAATGTTTCGCTTGGTGGAAACGGAAGACGATCAGGAAGTTGTGAAAAAATACGTTGCAAATATCGAACTGTATATCAAATGGTTGAGCGAAACAAAGCGAACAGAAGCATTGGCGCACTGGACAACGCTCTACGATTCGGCAACTTATCCGAAAACCAAAGTGGCGGTGCTGACTTATTCGCCCTATATTTTTCAGCATATAGTGGAATTTATCAACAATATCAAACTATGACGTCCGAAGAACGCATAAAAAATATTGCAGAAAAGTGGTTCATCCATGATCCTGTGCTGTTTATGACGCTTATGTCGCACAAAATCACGCCCAACAAAGGATTGCGGCATATTGTCCGTTGCGGGCAGGGGAGAATAGAGTATTGTTTCGATAATGAGGAGGAAACAATGAGCGACGCCGAACTGGAAGACAACCTGCGTGCCGAAGTCATTCGTATTTTATTGCGTCACCCCTACCGTCACTACAACGGCAGCAAACATACCGCGTATTTGGCGAGCAATCTCACTTTGAACGAGAATTACAGGTTTCGTTTTTTGAAATATAAAGTGGCTGATTTTTGGCAAAATGAAGATTATAAAAATCAGAATTTCGAGTTTTATTACCGCGAAATATTGAAACTTCCACCTGCTTTTGGAGGCAGTGATTTGACCGAAAACCAAGATAATGAAAAGCAAAATGATGGAAACCAAGATGATGAAACCCAAGATAATGAAAACCAAGATAATGGAACCCAAGATAATGGGAAGCAAAATGATGAAAAGCAAAATGATGATTTACTTGCAGATGAAAACGATCATTTAAGGCAGGAAAACGCTAATAAAAGCGCCGAACAGCATGAAATGGCGCAAGCCGCATCCCTTTGGGACGAAGACGATTATATGGAACAGAAAATCAAAGAGATAATAGAATGGGCAAACAGCAATATGCAGTGGGGAACGCTTTCGGGCGATTTGGTGCAAACGCTTGTAGCAAGTCTGAAACCCGAAATCGACTATCGAGAAATACTTAACGGGTTTAGGGCAAGCATTTTGTCAAGCAAACAAACACTGACCCGCTTCAAGCCGAGCCGCCGCTACGGTTTTGAATATATGGGAAAGAAGCCTCAATTTACAACCAAATTGCTGATTGGCATTGATGTGAGCGGCTCAATTTCCGACGAAGAACTATGCATGTTTTATTCCACAATCAACCGATTTTTCCGCTATGGCATTGAATCGCTCGAAGTGCAGCAATTTGATTGCGAACTGAAAGGCGCTCCAATTCCAATGCGAAAGGCAAACAAAAAATTTACCGTTCAGGGGCGCGGAGGTACCTGTTTTCAGCCTTTGATAGATTTCTTTTCTTCAAAACTCAAAATATACGACGGCTTAATTATTTTCACGGACGGCTATGCTGAAGAACTTGATGTAAAACCGCGTATTGCCCGTAAAGTTCTTTGGATTTGCAACAACAAAAGGAATTATCAGGCACACAATGATTGGATGAGGCAAAGAGGAAGATGCTGCTGGATAAAAAACGAAGAACCATAACAGGTTTATTTGTTTGATAAAAATAAAACAGCATTAATTCGGTATCCGCTGTTTTTAAAGGCGTAAATAAACAAACCTGCATTTTGTTTGTGCCCGAAAATGCGGTAGCTGTTTATATGTCGGCACCTGTTTGGAAATCCGTTGCAAATATCGTTGGGGAAATATATATTATCTAAGATTGGAGAACTACTGATTTTTTGTCACAACGACATGATTTGTCGCAGTTGTAACATATCTTTGCAAAAATATTTACGGGAAATACTAAAAATAAAAGTAATGAATATAATACCAACCGTAGTTTTAGGCGACATCCACGGGTTAACCTGCTGGAGAGATATTATAAAAGAGCATCCGGACTGTCGCTATGTATTTTTGGGCGATTACCTTGATCCTTATGAATATATGGACAACACGGCGCTTGTTGATAATCTGAAGAAGATCATACAGCTCAAAAAAACGCATCCCGACGACGTTGTTCTGCTGCTCGGCAACCACGACCTGCACTACTTCTCCGCAGACATTGTGCCTTCTACCCGCTTCAACTTTGCAATAGCAGAAGATGTTTCGGATTTGTTTCTGTCCCATATACGCCTGTTTCAATATGCTTTTCAGGAGGACCGCTGCATATTTACACATGCCGGCATTGCTCATCAATGGTTTATAAATGATTTCAAAGGAGATTCGGAACGAAATATTACCGACCAGTTGAACAATCCCACACCGAAACAGATTGCCGCCCTGTGCCGGTGCGGATATGAGCGCGGCGGTGCAGTCGGAACCGTCGGCGGCATATTTTGGGCTGATGTGGAGGAATTGCATGAACCGTTGCAAGGTTACACGCAAATCGCAGGGCATAACCGCGTTCAGGATATCGTTGATCATGTCAATAACAATGGCAGAATTATCTTTTGCGATTGCCTGTTCAACAGGCGATACCTGAAAATTTAGCTTCTTCATCAAGATTTTCATCCTCTGCCGCAGTTTGTCGCAGTTATCATATAGCTTTGCAAAAAATTTAATGATTCAATATATGCAAAACAGCAATTCTAGAAAAAGGTTTTTCGAATGCGAAACCGCAAATGGTCAGGCAATTCGCTTTAGAGTAAACCGAAGAAAAAAAACGGCAAGCATCATCCGCATTGCTTTAACACCCGAAACCGGCTCTGTCGTAATTCCGGGCACAATGTATGCGGATGATATTCCCTATACGGTTACCGCTATTGGCAACCGAGCTTTTTGGGGTTGCCACAGTTTAACTTCGGTAACTGTTCCTGCCGGTGTTACCACTATTAGGTACGATGCTTTTAAGAGTTCTAAACGTTTAACTTCGATACATGTTGACGGTAAAAATCCGAAGTATTCGTCGGAAGCCGGCGTCTTGTTTGACAAAAATAAAACAACATTTCGGTATCCTCAAGGGAAAACAGGTTCCTATACTCTTCCCGACAGTGTTACCACTATTGGCAATTGGGCTTTTTTTGATTGCAAAAGTTTAACTTCGGTAACTATTCCTAATAGCGTTGCTGTTATTGGCATCTATGCTTTTTCTCGTTGCCACGGTTTTATTTCTGTAATTATTCCTGCCGGTGTTACCGTTATTGATCATGTAGCTTTTGGTGATTGCGAAAGTTTAACTTCGATAACTATTCCTGACAGTGCTACTGTTATTGGCGGCTATGCTTTTAGTAGTTGCGAAAATTTAGCGGAAATACATAATAGGCGCGCTACACCGCAAAAGATAACCGCTGTTTTTGAAGGCGTAAATAAACAAACCTGTACTTTGTATGTGCCTGAAAGTGCGGTAGCTGTTTATAAATCGGCACCTGTTTGGAAGTCCTTTGCAAATATAGTTAGGGAAATTTAGCTCATGCACGATTTTTTGACGGAATTGCTTTCTTTTAGCGACACGGTGAAAGTACTACAATCGAAACAGTTGATGGACGAATTAAAAGAAATTTAGGAACAAGCATAAATAAAATAGTAGTTTTTTGATACTAAGACATCGTTTGGCATACTTGCGTTATACCTTTGTATCAAGTTTAATTCTTTAATACATTAAAATATGCAAAACAACAATTTTAACGAAAAATTTTTCGAGAGTGTACGTGAAAGTACTGTTTGGAATTTGTTATCAGACGACCGGAATTTCATTTGGACAGAGAAGTATCTCGACCTGTACAAAGACAAAGTCGATTGGAAAAAGATTTCCGCAAATAGTAATGTGCAATGGACAACTCCAATGCTTGAAAAATACCAACAACAAATTGACTGGGACGAGTTGTCCGATTCCGGAGACGAACGATTGTTTACTTCTGAAAATCTCAGAAAATTTAGCGCCCATTGGAATTGGGAAAAGCTCTCCAGAAACAGTGATGTAAACTGGACGCTTGAAAAGATAGAAGCGTTCAAAGACAAAGTTAATTGGGAAGAAATCATTGACAGCTATCGGTTAGACAACTTGTACACGTTGGAATTTTTTGAAAAATACAAGGAGTACATTCCTGCAACAAAATTTCAGGGTTCTAATCTGTGGAACGCTCTGATGGAGATCCATAAGGATA
>JAISRS010000534.1 GCA_031273485.1 Prevotellaceae bacterium | reverse complement strand
TCTAAAAGCTCTTTCTCCGATATTCCGCAAATTTCGGAGTATTGTCTATCCATGCCAATCTCGTTAAGCTGATTGAGATCGCTGAAAACGCTGACTTTGGAGAATTTGGTAACACCTGTAAGCATGGCGAACCGAATATGCAGATCGGCAGCTTTCAATACACCGTAAAATCCTTTCAGAAAATTACGCACTTTTTCATAAACCAGAGGGTCGTCCATAGTACTGATTAGCGGCTTGTCGTACTCGTCAATAAGAACGACTACTTTTTTGCCCGATTTTTCACAGGCACGACTTATCACGCCCTTAAACCTGTCGGGAATAGTTTCTTCTCTTTCGTCTGTTCCCCATTGATCTTCAAATCTGCCTATCATTGTATTCAGGATGGATTTTAGTTCATCCACATCATTGTAGTAGCCCGATGTATTTAAATCAATATAAAACATGGGATATTCTATCCAGTCTTTTTCGTATTTATCTACGGTTAAACCCTGAAACAGGTCTTTGCGACCCATAAAGTAATATTTAAGAGTGGACAGAAACAGACTTTTACCAAAACGACGAGGACGGGCAAGAAAATATGGCTTACCCGAACTTAAAAGTTTTTCTATATGAGCTGTTTTATCTATATACAAGTAACCGTCTTCGCGAATACTTGCGAAATCCTGAACGCCTATTGGAAGTTTTCTTGTTGTCATAACCGAATATTTTTTTAATTTTATTTTGCAAATGTACGGTAAATTTCCCAATTCTTATCCATCGCTCGATATTTCGGTTGTTTCCGTGTCAAACAGCGCCCCTACCTTTTCCGATTAGAGGCAGGGGCGTTGTTTTTTCGTTGAACTTTAGTTCAAAGACATCGACGGCGTCGTATGTTTCCGCAACATAATTTCCCCATTCTATTCAAAAGGGGTTAATTTTATTTCCGCCAAACTTGTGTTTGCTCTTTCTCCTTCGGGGATACGTACTGTTAGAGAATGTTTTCCGGCTGTTTTGAAATTTACCCAGCCAATAGGTTGCGTATGATAGATGGAAGATGTATTTTGACGGTTTTGAATTTCGAAACCTTCATCCGTCATAACGTTCCACACCCTGTTACCTGTGCCGGTGGCGGTTAATTCGACGAAATATCTGCCCGGCGTCATTATTTCAAAATTCCAGGTGGTGGAGCTTTTATCGTTCCAGTCGCCTATTTGGTATATATGTTTCCATTCTCCGTATTTTTCCAGCCAGCCTTTGTATTTGACATTGCAGTTTTCGGGAGTAGAAAATTTTGTGGAAATTTTCAAGCCCAATTCGGGGTCAACAAACAAGGTGTTATCCACTTCGATATCTCCCTTAATCGAAACTTCTATCACCGACACCAACTTTTCGGGCTTTGGGCAGGGAGTATTGATTATTGTTAAATTGCCTTCTCTGGTGAAATTCAATTTTTGAGATTTGTTACCCGTCAGCAATTTTACTGATGTGATTTCCGATTTCAAGCCCGGCAAATACAGTTTCCCGTAAGAGGACCAATCGAACACTGCCAGATAGATTTTACCGTCATTAACAACCACATCGCCCCAGGGCAAAGCATGTTTCCACGGGGAAGATTCGGCGGAATAAATCACCTGCGGATATCGTGCAATCCATTCACCCGCTGTGCGCAACGAGATTTGCGCCATTTCGGGAATTTGTCCCGACGGGTCGGGTCCTACATTCAGCATATATGTACCGCCTCGGGCAATGGTTGCGATGAGATAGCCGAGTATTTGTTTTGGCGTTTTCCAATTCTGGTCATACCAGGCAAAACCCCACGAATCATTGGTAACATCTACGCCTTCCCACAGTCCTTCAACATTTTCCAAAGGGACTTCCATATCTCCGAAAGTGCGATAATCGCCCAAACCGAAGCCCACACGACCGGAGACCAAGGCTCTCGGCTGATTCCTGTGAACGACCTCAACTAATTGTTTTGCGTATTGTTTCGGCATTCTTCCCGGAGTATCGAACCATATAAGTTCTATTTCTCCGTAATTTTTAGTGATTTCCTCTACCTGCGGCAAACATTTTTCGACGAAATAGTCGTCGAATGTTTTAGGATTACCCTCATGATCGACTTTCGGTCCGCTTGTTCCTCCGGGATATGTCCAATCCTGATTATGCGAATAATAGAATCCGAATCCCAAGCCGAGTTCCTTACAAGCCTCCGACAATTCTTTCATGGGGTCGCGTTTGAACGGAGTGGCATCCACAATGTTAAATTTATTGCATTGAGAGTGATACATTGCAAATCCGTCATGATGCTTGCTTGTGATGATAATATATTTCATGCCTGCATCCTTGGCTAACTGCGCAAACTGTTTTGCATCGAATTTGTCAGGATTAAAACTTTTAGCCACAGCCTTATATTCGTCAAGTGGAATACCTGCCATATTTTTATTCATAATCCATTCGCTGTTGCCGTAATAAGTCGCGCCGTCCCATTTATTGGCAAGTTGCGAATACAGTCCCCAGTGTATAAACATAGCATAATTGCCCCAGTCGAAAAAGCGACCGCGTTTTACTTCCGTGTTTCCGGCGCTTTGTTCGCCCCACATTTTGTTCATCTCCTGCGCAATAAGTCCATTGTTGAATTGTAACGCAACTATTGCGGCAAGTAATAAAGTCATCAAATTTTTTGTTTTCATATTGTCTTTTTTTAATTAAAATTATTTGAATTTTCGTTTTGCAAACGTACATGAAAAATTTGATATTCCCAAATACCGGGTGTACGACAAAAATCATATCGTCCTTATCCCGCAGTGCGGGATAAGGACGATATGATTTTTGAGAAAGAAAAGAAAAAACGATAGTCTGTGCTTTGAGTAATAAATTAAAAACAGAAAAAATGTTTATCACAAATGAGCTAAAAACAGGAAAAGTGGAAATCTCTGTAGAGAAAACCATTTTCCCAACAGGAAACATGAAAATCTCTACAGCGAAAACCATTTTTCCAACCGGAAAAGTGGAAAAGACTGCAAACTTTTCAGTTTTTCCAACAGGAAACATGAAAAAGACCGCAAACTTTTCCGTTTTTCCAACAGGAAACATGAAAAAGACTGCAAACTTTTCCGTTTTTCCAACAGGAAACATGCTTCTCACTGTATGGCGCACGACAAAACCTGATACCGACAACATAATTCCGACATTTTAAGCAAAACAATTGATATACCATTTAATTAAAAATAAAATTGACATGAAAAAAAAGATTAGTTTCATTCTCCGGCTTAGCTTCCTGCTGATGGCAGGAACGCTGCAAGCCCAAACTCCCGAATGGGAAAATCCCGAAATATTCGGAATCAACAAGGAACCGGCACGGGCAACCGCCCTGCCCTACGGCGATGAACAGCAGGCTGTCGCCGATATTTATTCCGCCTCGCCATACTACAGGTCTTTGGACGGGACGTGGAAATTCAACTGGAACAAACGCCCCGCCGACAAACCCGAAGGTTTTTACAAAGAAAACTACGACGTCGGCAACTGGGGAACAATCCAGGTACCCGGCAATTGGGAATTACAGGGTTACGGCGTGCCGATTTATACAAACAGCGTATATCCGCATCCGAAAAATCCGCCCTACATCGACCACAACGACAACCCGGTGGGATGCTATGTTCGCGAATTTGATATCCCAGCCGACTGGGACGGTCGCAGGGTTTATCTGCATTTCGAAAGCGGCTTGGCTGCCATGTACGTATGGATAAACGGACAATACGCCGGTTACAGTCAGGTAACGAAAAGCGCTGCGGAATTTGATATTACCCCGCACATCCGGCAGGGAAAAAACAGGATAGCAATCGAAGGCTATCGCTGGAGCGACGGCTCTTATCTGGAAGATCAGGACTTTTGGCGTCTGTCGGGATTCGACCGGAGCGTTTACCTCTACAGTACCGCCCAAACCCGCATCTTCGACTTTTTTGCCAAAGGCGATTTGGACGGCAAATACAAAAACGGGCTTTTCTCCGTCGATGTAACGCTGAAAAACTATTCCGATGCAACCGTAGGGGCGACCCTTGCGGTCGCCCTGCTGGACGCAAACGGCAAAACAGTTTTCAATCAAACAAAAAATACCGCCGTTGCCGACAGCGCCACAGTGGATTTTAGAAAAACAATTTCATCGCCTCATTTATGGAGCAACGAAACGCCTTATTTATATTCCCTGATTTTGACCCTGTCCGACGCAAAGGGAAATCATATCGAAACAACATCCGCCAAAATCGGTTTCCGAAAGGTGGAAATCAAAAACGCGCAGCTGCTGGTAAACGGAAAACCCATTCTGATACGCGGCGTCAACATGCACGAACACAATCCATACACCGGTCACGCTCAAACCGAAGAAATGATGCGCCTCGACGTCGCCCTGATGAAACGGCACAACATCAACGCCGTGCGTACCAGCCATTACCCGCAACCGCCCCTGTGGTACAGGCTCTGCGACGAATACGGCTTGTTTGTGGTTGATGAAGCCAATATGGAATCGCACGGAATGGGATACGGACCCGAAAATGTGTCGAATTTCCCCGAATGGCGCAATGCGCATCTCGACCGCGTTGTTCGTTTAGTGGAACGGGACAAGAATCACCCCTGCGTGATTACCTGGTCTCTGGGCAATGAATCCGGTAACGGGAAAGCCTTTTTCGAGATGTACGACTGGGTGAAGGCAAGGGACAAAAGTCGTCCGGTGCAGTACGAACCGGCTGGCGAAAACCGCAACACGGATATTCTCTGTCCGATGTATTCGCACATCGAAAGCATGAAACGATACGCCGCCCGCGCCAACGTCACCCGACCGTATATCCTGTGCGAATTTGCTCATGCCATGGGCAACAGCACCGGCAATTTTCAGGAATATTTCGACATTATCGCCACTTCGCCCCACATGCAGGGCGGATTTATCTGGGACTGGGTCGATCAGGGCATCGACACAATCGACAACAGCGGACGCAGATACTGGGCTTACGGCGGCGACATCGGCGGCTATCAATACACCCACGAACAGAATTTCTGCGCCAACGGACTTGTGTCGCCCGACCGCAAACCGCATCCGGGTCTGTACGAGGTGAAAAAGGTGTATCAGGATATTCTTTTTCGCGCCAAAGACCTCAAAAAAGGCGTGATTACCATCGAAAACCGCTTTTTGTATAAAGATTTGAAAGAATACGATTTCAAATGGAAACTGCTGAAAAACGGAACAACGGCGGCAGACGGCGATTTCACCGTCGAACAGTCGGCGGGAACTACAAAAGATATTACCCTCCAATTGCCTGCGCCGGCGGATGACCCCGTCGCTTCCGAATATTTTCTCAACATTTATGCCTACACAAAAGAAGCAACGGACATAATTCCCGCCGGACACGAAATAGCCCGCGAACAGTTTGCCTTCGGCACAAAGCCGGATTATACAGATATTGCAGCGGACAACACCAACGCCGTCGAAGTGCTGGAAAATAACGACCGGACGCTTGCTTTGAAAGCCAACGATACGGAAGTCAGATTCAACAAGCGCAACGGAGAACTGCAACGATTCGCATATCGGGGCAAAACCCTGGCAGGCGGCTTGCAACCCGACTTTTGGCGCGCTCCCACCGACAATGACTACGGCAACCGGATGCCGGAGCTGTGCAATATCTGGCGTCAAGCCGGCAAAAACAAGACGTTGAAGCGATTTGAAGCTGTTGA
Organism: Prevotellaceae bacterium; assembly: GCA_031273485.1. Lineage (GTDB taxonomy): Bacteria > Bacteroidota > Bacteroidia > Bacteroidales > UBA932 > JAIRLF01. The sequence continues at coordinate 1,716 of JAISRS010000534.1, read as the reverse complement.
AAGTAATGGCGGATATTCCATCGAAACGGAATATTCCTTAGATGACGTCGGCAGCGTGTATTCCGTAAAATATCTGTTCAACAGCCGCGGCGGACTGCAAGTGAAGGCGTCGTGGACTGCGGGCAGGGACAATCTGCCCGAAATGCCGCGTTTCGGTATGCGCATGGTTCTTCCGCAGGAATTTGAGGATGTTGAATATTACGGCAGAGGACCTTTGGAAAACTATTCCGACCGCAACACCGCCTCGTTCGTGGGAATCTACAAAAACACGGTAAGCGGTTTCGGATACGAATATATCCGTCCGCAGGAAAACGGCAACCGCACCGATGTGCGCTGGATTACGCTCGTCAACGGCGAAGGAACGGGAATAAGAGTTTCGTCCCCGGCAGCTTCGGCGCCATTGAATGTCAACGTTACCCACAACCCCTGGGAGGATTTGGATTTCGGAACTACCAAAAAGAATGTCCACCCGTGCGAGATTGTTCCGCGAAAAGAGATTTATCTCAATATCGACCACGCACAACGCGGTCTTGCCGGCGACGACAGTTGGGGAGCTTTGCCTCATCAGCCATATCGTCTGCTGAAAAACAGGTATGAGTATCAATATAAAATAAACGCAGTGTATTGAAAGAATAAAGGGAACTCCTAAAAACTCGATTTTTAAAGGCAGACAAGATTTTTAAACCGGAGTTTACTAATTGTAAATGAGGATTTAAAAATTGAAGCCGAACGCCGAAAAAGCAGTTTTTAGGAGTTCCCATTTTTTAACCGCAAAGGGCGCAAGGAATTTTCACAAACGCAAGTTCGACGCACTCAAAGGGCACAGGGGGAATATTGGCGGCGATATAAACTTTGCGATCTTCACTGTTAAACAGACTTCATTTAAACTCTCAACTCTCAACTCTCAACTAAAAAAGCTCTCAACTAAAAAAGGTCCGACCCGGAGAGCGGGGAACAATCCGGGCCGGTAACGCATAGAGTTCATTGTAACATGTAGCGTAGAACCTACATTGGATGCGTTATATTTTCATCATCAAACTTTTTTTCATCCTCAAATATTTTTTTCATCCTCAAATATTTTTTTTATCCACGAATTACACGAATCTCACGAATTTTTTTAATTTTAATCGAATGACACGAATTTTTAAAAATCCTTCGGATTTTTAACCGATCCACGCATGATTGACAATCCTATTATTCACTGTTCACTATTCACTGCTCACTATTCACTGTTCACTATTCACTGTTCACTATTCACTGTTCACTGTAAAGTACAATCACCGCCTTATACACTCCCTGCAGGCAGCCGGTATCGACGGTATAGTAGAATTCTATTGCTTCAGCCGGTTTGCCATGATACGTTACCGGCATCAATACTCCGGCTTCGTATGCGGCTTTGCCGTTGAAGACCACTGCGCCGGCATGTATGGAGGGCGCCGTTGACTGACTGATGTATGCGGGGTTGTTCATCAAATCGGGATTTGTATTTGTGCTCCATGCGCCTGCCGCTTCGACGCCGAAGATTTGATTCATCTGCAGGGCTTCCGCCTGTTCCCGGCATACGGCTATCGTGTCGCGGGGGAAGAATATCCTGTTGTTTTTAACCGCATGGAGATAAAGTTTCCTGATCGCCGGAGCATCGAGGCAGGCGCCGGTAACGCTATATATATAGGTATACGTGCCTCCGTTCGACGGTATCGAAGCGATGACGCCCGA
>JAISRS010000520.1 GCA_031273485.1 Prevotellaceae bacterium | reverse complement strand
GCAATAGAATTAGCCCGTAACGGAGGTCTGTCGTTTATTTTCGGGTCACAGTCCGTTTCCGCACAGGCAGAAATGGTGAAAAAAGTAAAAAAATTCAAAGCCGGTTTTGTAATCAGCGACTCAAATCTCATGCCGGAGAACACATTATCCGACGTTTTAAATTTGGTTCGCCAAACGGGACATTCCACAATAGGAATCACTCACAACGGCGCCCCAAACGGAAAACTGCTCGGCATGGTAACCAGCCGCGACTACAGAGCCGAAAGGGACGACCCAAACATGAAAATCAAACAGTTTATGACCCCGTTCGATAAACTCCATGTCGGCGAACTCGGAATCACGCTCACGGAAGCAAACCAACTTATCTGGGAACACAAACTCAACACCCTGCCTGTAATCGACCGGCAACAAAATCTCGTGTATTTTGTGTTTAGAAAAGATTATAACAATCACAGGGATAATCCCAACGAACTGTCGGGTAAAGACAAAACCCTGCTGGTTGGCGCAGGCATCAATACGCGAGATTACAAGGAACGCGTCCCGGCGCTTATCGAAGCCGGAGTAGATGTGTTGTGTATCGATTCCTCCGACGGATATTCCGAATGGCAACAGGACACTCTCCGGTGGATTAAAGAACACTACGGAGATGCGGCGCCTGTGGGCGGCGGAAACGTAGTAGATAAAGACGGTTTTGATTTTCTGGTAAAATCCGGAGCCGATTTCGTCAAAGTCGGCGTCGGCGGCGGTTCGATATGTATCACCCGCGAACAGAAAGGGATAGGCAGAGGTCAGGCAACAGCCCTTATTGACGTAGCCAAAGCACGCGCAGAATATTTTGAACAGACAGGCGTCTATATCCCAATCTGTAGCGACGGCGGCTTAGTTCATGATTACCACATGGTTTTAGCCTTAGCCATGGGCGCCGACTTCCTGATGATGGGACGCTATTTTGCACGTTTCGACGAATCGCCGACCAAAAAACTTCGCGTAGGCAGCAACTACGTCAAGGAATACTGGGGCGAAGGTTCGAATCGCGCCCAAAACTGGCAACGGTATGATCTGGATGGCTCCGAATCGTTGAAATTTGAAGAAGGCGTGGACAGTTATGTCCCGTATGCAGGAAAATTGAAAGATAATCTGAACATCACTTTATCGAAAATCAAATCCACCATGTGCAGCTGCGGAGCCATAACAATTGAAGAATTGCAGAAAAACGCAAAAATAACATTAGTTTCCGCCACAAGCATCGTCGAAGGCGGCGCTCATGATGTAATACTCAAAGACCAAGGTTAAAAACTACGATGGAACTATTTTTTGTTACAGCCATACTGATTGCTTTATGCTTTGCGGGAACAGGGATAAGAATCTGGATAAAAGGCGAGTTTGCCGATACTGAAATAGGTCGCAACAAAAATATGAGAAAATTGGGAATAACCTGTACAAAAGAAGACGAAATGAAGTTATACGGTAATAATCACAGCGATAATAAAGACTGCGGAACGTGTTTTTTTGCAACGAAATGTTTAAGAACAGATGACGGAAAACAGGATGCGGAACATAAATGAATTTACTAATATCCAACAATTTATTTGAACAAAGAAAAAATCATGATTCGTAAACGTAAGGAATAAAATGATGTTTTCCGTCAAAAATATTTTGCCGATTCCGTAAAAAGTAATACATTTGACCCGAAATTTTTTAAAAATAAGTAACAGTTAGGTCTTAATCGAGATGGAAAACATAAAAATTCGATTATTTGACGAAAATAAGATTCATGATGCGTTAAGTTGGTTGCCGCAGTTTTCGTTTGAGCTGATTGATTACATAAGATAAAAAGAACAACAATTTGAAAAAAATAAGATTATTATAAATATTAATCCAATTTTATTAATTATTAAACATTAAATTAAAAACGTTAAACTTATGTCGTTAAAAAAATTTGTTATTATTCCGTTAATTATTGCGGTATTGGCTTTTGCCATTCAAGTGTTGGACAATTTGGTAGCGCCCTGTATGCCATTAGAAAATAAAGGCCTCAGCTGGATATGTTTCCAGTCGTGGGCTGTTTATTTTTTTGCCGGCGGAACCGTTAAGGGAGGCATCAAATCGTTGATTGGTTATGCAATTGGTATAGTTATATCAATTGCGATTATTTCGTGGGGAACGGCATCCTTCATGTCGCCCTTCGGCAGTTTTGCAGTTCCGATTGCAGTAGGAATCGTTGCCGGTTTGGTTATTTTCTTGGAAAGAAACGACTGGACGTCTTCCGTTCCTGCTATTTTTATCGGAGCCGGCGCATTTTTTGCTTTTATGAACTATGTCGTACCGGAAGACCTTACCCTTACGGTGTGTGAACAGTTTCGCATTGCGGCAATCACCGAAATTATTTACTGCTTCATCGGTTTGGCATTCGGATTCATAACCGTAACTTTGCGCGTTATGTACGAAAACAAAGTGAATAAGAAACAATAACCTCGTAATTGTTTAAATTATTCGCTAAAAAAAATAAAGGAACAAACGTTCCTTTATTTTTTTTAGTGCGCCATATTAGGCGTCACTAATGGTTTAAGATGAAAAAAACACTCCCTCCCGATATTGGAGAGGAAGTGTCCAAAAAATATTCACAAAACTTTTTTTTATGGAAACTAAATTCTGAGCGGGAAACGGGGTTCGAACCCGCGACCTTTGGCTTGGGAAGCCGACGCTCTGCCAACTGAGCTACTCCCGCATTTTTTCCGGCGCAAAAGTAATACTTTTTATTTAAATAACAATATTTGACACACCCAAAAAAAGGTAGAAAGTAGAAGGCATAAATTAAGATTGTTGTTCTTTACGAAGTATAAAAAACCTTATTTCTACCTTATTTAACAAACAAAACAACCTCAGTAACCACTGTAATTACCCCCTCTATTAGCTTATTATTACAGATCGTTTGATTGTGATTGTGGAATAATATAAAATAAGCTAATATGATTAGATGGGGTTGGAGTATCTTTGTTTAAGGACTTTAAAGACCTTAAACCTCTCGGCGGGGACGCACGGATTACAAATCCGCGCGAGCGGCAGCGGGGAAGTCCTTATTGCCTGCATAACGTAAAAGGAGCCTTCCAATCCCCTAACAGGGTTTAAAATCCCTGTTAGGGTTCGAGGACTCGCTTACATGGTCGTTCGGACGGCTTGCACCGTCACTTGTACAGCTTGCACCGTCACTTGTACGGCTTGCACCGTCACTTGTACGGCTTGCACCGTCACTTGTACGGCTTACATTGTCACTTGTACGGCTTGCACCGTCACTTGTACGGCTTGCACCGTCACTTGTACGGCTTGCACCGTCACTTGTACGGCTTACATTGTCACTTGTACGGCTTACATTGTCACTTGTACAGCGTCGTCTGCATGCTGAATTAAGCCACCGCCTTTATCCTTCGGAATAGTTGTCTTCCAAGAGTTTTTTAAGCACAACCTGAGCCGAAATAACGCGATTTGCCGCTTCGGGAATAACTATCGACTGTGCGCTTTCAATAACTTCATCGGTAACAATCATGTTCCGCCGAACGGGCAGACAGTGCATGAAATAGGCATTATTTGTCAGCGACATTTTGGCGGAATCAACCGTCCACGCTCTGTCTTTGCTGATGATTTTGCCGTAATTAGGATCGGCGTAAGCCGCCCAGTTTTTTGCATAAATAAAATCGGCGCCTTCAAAAGCCTTTTCCTGATTATATTCGATGCGGGCATTGCCCGAAAATCGGGGGTCGAGTTCATATCCTTCGGGATGAGTTATTACGAAATCGTAATCCGTCGCGTTCATCCATTCGGCAAAAGAATTGGGGACAGCTTGCGGCAAAGAACGGGGATGCGGCGCCCAGGATAAAACAACTTTGGGGCGTTCGACTTTTTTATATTCTTCGATGGTGATTAAATCCGCAAAACTCTGCAAAGGATGACGGGTTGCGGCTTCCATACTGAAAACGGGTTTTCCGGAATAATTGATGAACTGATTCAATATTTTCTCTTCATAATCATCCTGTTTGCTTTCGAACTGCGCAAACGAGCGCAATCCTATAATATCGCAATACGCTCCCATAACCGGTATGGCTTCAAGTATATGCTCCGATTTATCGCCGTCCATCACGACGCCCCGTTCGGTTTCTAATTTCCATGCGCCCTGATTGACGTCAAGAACAATAACATTCATGCCGAGATTCAATGCCGCTTTTTGCGTGCTTAATCTGGTTCGCAAACTCGAATTAAAAAACACGGCGAGCAGGGTTTTGTTTTTACCCAGAGTATTATATTTAAAAACGTTTTGCTTTATTTCAAAAGCTTCTTTCAGGGCAATATCCGGATTGCCGATATCATGTACTGATGTAAAGTGTTTCATGTGAATAATATCATATTTTTTGTATCCGCACAAAACATCCGCAGTAATTGACAGGATGTTTCCGTGCGGATACGATTATTTTTAACTGTTGCGGAAATCCGTAAAATCGGACGCCCGTATATACTTCTATATTTCTATCTTTCTTTAAGTTTTTCTCCTGCGTCATTTTTTATCAGTCTGCGCCAAAATTCCGGCAACTGGGGATGTTCCGGATGAACAGGCAATCCGTTGGGATTACGGACAAATTCGCCGTTATCCTCTTTTTTGATATTACCATCAATGTATTTCACAAGCAGATAGCGGTCTAATTCTTTCCAACGTTTCACCGTCGCCGAGGCGGTGTTCACCGAAAAATCGGTAACAAACTCTATGGCTTTTTCTTCGTTTTCGGCATATAATTTTTGAGCATGTTCGTCTATCAGTCCAACCATTTCCACATATTTGGATTCGAGTTCCTGTTGCAGTTCAACAATATCCTTGCTTATATCATTATAGCGCAGATAAGCGAAGTTAGCTACCCGACTGAAGACCCAAAAAGCGGCATTGTCGGAATAAGTCAGCAGGTCGCCGTTGCCGACGGCGTATTCTTCAGGAATGCGGGCGCTGCTGCTGTATATCGGCGTGAGGCACGAGGTAGCGGCGTCGTCGGTGGCAAACCATAAAATTCCTGCCAGCGGCTGAGGCTTACTGCTGCGACATTCGGCAACAAACCAAAAACCGGTCTGTTGTGTGGCGACAGCTCTTTCGTGCACAAATTTCTCTCCATCAACTTCCCAGGACATCGGACGCCAGCGATACGGGATTTTAAAAGGACCGGCTCCAATGTCTGTTGTCATATCCATTTCCGTACCCTCGAAATGATCCCTCATCATTGCAGCGGTGTGTTCAAACGAAACTTTTTCGTCGGGTTTAATATAAAGAGGCATACGTTTTGTGAGATTTTTGCCCATTGCATAATCCTGATATTCCCACATATCCTTATTGACGCTCTTGAAAAATGACCATACGCGGGAATCACAGAACCGGGCGCCTCCAAAATCAACGGGATTATAGGTATCCGAAAAACTGAAATCCTTATCTTCGCCTTTGTATAAGCCGAAATCCCTTGCTATTTGGGCAACATCGTGAGCATACACTACTTCTACATCCGGTTCAAAGATTTTATCTATCTCTTTCGAGGATATTGAAGTTTTTCCGTTGCTCCATGTAAATGTCTGTATTCTTGCCTGATTTGCGTGAGCGCTCACGTATCCGTCGGGGATACGTATTGCAACCCACACGGCGCCTTTATTGACATTTTCCGTCAGTTTGGTTTTTTTATCATGCTTCAAAACGGTTCCTTTTCCAACCATTTCCAATACCCAGACCTCGTTTGGGTCGGAGATTGAAAACGATTCTCCGGAGGAGTGATAGCCGTACTGTTCAACCAATTCCGTCATCACTTTGATAGCTTCGCGAGCGGTTTTGGCTCTTTGCAAAGTAATGTATATCAAACTTCCGTAATCAACTATTCCTGTGGTATCAACAAGTTGTCCAACGCCGCCGAAAGTTGTTTCGCCTATAGCCAAAGAATATTCGTTCATATTTCCCACAACGCGATATGTTTTTGACACTTGCGGAATTTCGCCCAGATATTTGCCCGAATCCCATTCATAAACCTGAAGCATGGTTCCGTCGGGATAAGTTGCGGATTGCCAAAAATACAATTCCCCATACAGGGTGTGCGAATCGGCAGCGTAAGTAATAAATGTAGAGCCATTTGAAGATGCTCCCTTAGTCACTAAAAAATTTGTACACGCCGAAGACGGTCTAACTGTGCAGATAAATGCACTCAACATAAAAATCAGTAAAATATTTTTCATCTTTGTAAATATAAATTAATTATTTGCAAAGGTATGAAAATTTTACGGAATGAAACTAATTGATTACAAAAAACTATGAGGCACAAACCAAATCCACGTCTGTGAATCCCTGCCCGACCTTTTTCGACCGACGGTTCTTATATGTTCTTTTTCTTGATTTTATGCCGCTATAATTTCAATTGTGAATCACTGCTTAAAAACAATATCTCCGAACCGATATTGCTTCATTTTTTTATTTTTTTGGTCACGGGTTAAAGCGGATGACCGGTTCACAGGTTATTGTTGTCATCGAATTAATCGGATTGAACGGATTTTAATCCTGTTGATTTTTACGAATTCAACAAATTTCAATCCACGTTTTTTTTCAATCCACGTTTTTTTTTAATCCACGAATTACACGAATTGCACGAATTTTTAATCCTGCGGATTTTTACGAATTACACGAATTTTTAATCCTGCGGATTTTTGCGAATTACACGAATTAAATCCTGCGGATTTTACGAATTGCACGAATTAAATCCTGCGGATTTTTGCAAATTTTAATCCTGCGGATTTTTTTTTCAATCGACGCACTGCAAATCTTGTTAATCCTGCAAATCTTGTTAATCTTGTGAAAAATCTACCCCGTTCGGCGCAGTCAATTACACGAATTTTTATTTATCCGTAAATTCATAATTCATAATTCATTATTCATCGTTCATCTTCTGTATTTATCATTGTCGTCTTCCAGAATTTTGAGATAGCTAAGATAGCGGCTTTCGCTGATATCGCCCTGTTTGACGGCTTTTTTAACGGCGCATTCCGGTTCGTGAGTGTGACTGCACATTCCGAATCTACAGTCGGCGGCAAATTTAAATATCTCCGGAAAAAAATGATAGATTTCGGTCTTATCCATGTCGATTAATCCGAAACCTTTGATACCGGGCGAATCAATCACAAACCCTTCACCGACTTCAAACATTTCGTAAAATGTAGTTGTGTGAGTGCCTTTATTGTGCGCTTTGGATATTGCGCTTGTTTTCAAATCCAAGCCGGGAGCAATGCGATTTATTATCGCCGATTTGCCAACGCCCGAATTACCCGAAAAAAGAGTTATTTTACCCTGTATTTCCGATTTTATTATGTCGATATTTATATTTTTGAGCGCCGAAACTTCCACAATTTCGTATCCGGCGCCGGAATAAACACGGTGAAAGTATTCGAGTTCTTCCTGTAATGCTTTGGTATCAAGAAGGTCTATTTTATTAATAACAATCCATACGGGGATTTTATATGCTTCGGCAGTTACCAGAAATCTGTCGATAAACTCGTATCGTGTTTCGGGTAGCGTCAGGGTTACGACCAAAAACACTCTATCGACATTTGCAGCAAGTATGTGCGCCTGTCGCGAAAGATTCGACGACCGTCTTATGATGTAATTCTTACGTGGTTGCACCTCTGTAATCACCGCCTCTTTTTCGGATACGGGCGAAATTATCACCCTGTCGCCAACAGCAATAGGATTTGTTGTTTTCATGTCTTTAAGACGCAACTTACCCCTCACAGTTGCATTGTATAATAAACCATCATCACTGCGAACGGTGTAATTACTCCCGGTATGTTTAACAATTAATCCAATCATTTTATATCATTATTA
>JAISRS010000483.1 GCA_031273485.1 Prevotellaceae bacterium | reverse complement strand
GGATAAACTGTTTCCAATAGCCTGTTGCCTCGTTTTGCAGATTGAAAACGGGGTGAAAGTAATCCTGTAAAGAGATAAAATCTGAATATTTCATATTTTTCTTATTCTTTTTCGTTTTTATTATCCATTATTTTCAATGCCTTATCAAAATCAGATTCAAAGAGTCTGTCTTGAATAGGACGGTATTTTTCAAATTCATTTTCGGTGTGTTGTTTGGCAAGCGCAGCAGTTATTTTGCCTGCATTTTGCAACAAATCCCTGCCGTTTGCCTGTAAAATCAAGTCTAAATGTTTTGCCCAATCTTCCATTGTGAGCGGAATATGCTGCTTGGCATATTCTTCTGCAAAATCCAAATAACCATTGACAATACGCCCAAGCGATTGCAATTCATTTTCGGTCAGATAGTTTTTGGCTATTGATATATCTGACTTTACAATTTTTCCGTCGGGCGATTTTTCCCACGAAGTCAATCCCATATTTTCTTTCGTATGGTTGGCACGGCGGTATATCAATTCGGCAGCCGTATGATTATGTATTGCATAATGCATTTTGTTCTGAACTTTTGCAAAAAAATCTTTGGTTGTGGGCGATTCGGGATTATAATCCATTGCAGTAGCATAAATATCGGTGATTTTCTGGTAAAAACGCCGTTCCGACAGACGAATTTCACGAATTTCTTCCAAAAGCCGTTCAAAATAATCATCATCGAAGAACGCTCCGTTTTCCATTCTTTTACGGTCAATCACATAGCCCCGCAAGGCGAAATCTCGCAAAATTCCTGTAGCCCATTGCCGAAACGCCGTTGCTCGTTTAGAATTTATACGATAACCTACAGCGATAATTGCATCAAGATTGTAATGTTTCACTGTTCTGCAAACTTCGCGGCTACCTTCCTGCCGAACTACCGAGAAATCCTCGGTAGTTGTTATTTCTTTCAATTCGCCCTCTACATATATGTTTTTGAGGTGTAAGCCTATATTATCTGTTGAAGTATCGAGCAGCAAGCCCATATTTTTTTGCGACAGCCAAATGGTGCCATCCTGCACGCGCACTTCCACACCATCCCCTTTCGACTGATAGGCAAAAGTCAAAAATTCGGCGGTACTGTTGCGAATTTGCAGTTTATTATTTTTATTAGATTTTTCCATATTACAACAACATTTCAAGTATATCCATTGAAGTTAAATCTTCGCGAAGATTGATATTATCCAATCCCATATTGAGGTCGGCATTTAACACCCGATTATTTTCCGCTTTTAGAACTCTTAATACAGATTCTAATTCTTCGCGCGACACACCAAACTGTCTGTAAATGCCTTCGGTTTGTTTTTCGTCGTATAATTCTGAAACCGTCAATGCGTAACGTTGTTTGCTCTCGGCATAACGATAAAGCGAATAGGCAACGGCAACAGGGGAAATGTCGTTGTAGGGTTGGCGGATTATATCTGTTTTTCCTGCGTTTTTGAGAAGTTCCGCAATTTTCATTTTCTTATCTAACGGACTTTCTTTAAATGTATTTATAAGTGCTGTAAGTGCTACTTTTAACGTTACAGCCGCAGAATTTGCAAAATATTCCTGTAAAAGCACTTCTAATTCGGCTTTTTCATAAACTCTGCTAAACTCAATTTTTTCAATAAACCATTTACAGGGGTCTGAATTAATTGCTAAATTTATCCAAATGATTTCCCAAACTTTTATGGGAGTATTCGCATAATGCTTAGCTAAAATGCTACCTAACACTGATAGTTTTTTGTCCGTACCATTCATAATTTCAGCATCTCGCAACCAAGTAACAAAACGTGGAAGTTGTTTTACTGTGTTTAATCCGTGATTATCATTATTAAAATAAGTTTCAATATTATTGAAATAATAAGATAACCACCCTTGACGCAAGCCGAAAATATTGTATCGACTGATTTTTGATTTTTGAGTGTCCATTTTTTTATATGATTCTGTTCTTTTTAATGAATTTGCTAACACACATCCTTTATCGCTAAAATCCAGACATTTAAAGCAATGAATGCATTTGTTGTCATCAACCGTAACCATTGGCTCTACCGACAATGCACCCGTTGGACATTCAACTTCGCAGGCTTCACAATGTGCACAATATGCTGTTTTGTTAAGCACTTTTTTCAAATGGCTTAAAAATAATATTTCATTGCTAACATCTTTAAATTCAACAACGATACTGTTTTCGTTTTTTGTTATTTCAAATCTGAAAATCTGTTTTTTATATTTTAAGTCACCTATTATTATTCCATTATTTTCTGTGAAATTATATTTGCCAAGTACTTTTAACCAAGTAAATAATTCTTCTTGAGGATTGTTTAAAACTGCTTTAAAATCAGGTTTTTCTGTGATAATTGTAATACTATTATTAGTTTCTATATTATTTCCACCAGCACGCAGTTTCCATAGACCATCTTGTATATAATGGTCAATATCTTTTTCGCCTACATTTGAAACAAATGTGTTTAATTTATCAACAAACGGTTTTATGGTCTTGGGAAATAATTTGTAACTTAAATTATCTCCTCTTGTTGAAGCATAAGGACAAATTACACAACCAACTCTCGTAACTCCTTTTCGATAAGCGGGATTCATAGGTAATTTGTGCATAAAAATATAGAGAAAAATTTCAACTAAATTCCAATCCAAAATAGGTCTGGCACTCACAACGTTATTATGTTTCACGCCTTTCCCTATTCGTGGATATTGAGAACGGCTTACGCTCTCTTCCGCTCTTACGCCTTCAAATGCCAAAACATTTGGTTGTTTATCTTTTCCGCTAATTTTTTTTAATTCCTTATAAAGAGGTGCTGTTTTCATTACTTTACAACACCAGCGTATAGTTCTGCTCGGTGGTCCGAATTTATCCCAATAATAAAGCACATCTTGGTGATTTTTGGAAAGATAGAACTGCAAATCTGGGTATTGCTTTTGATAAAATGCTTTTGTTTGCTCATAAATCTCTAACGAGGGCGGTATCTCGTAGCCGGTATCAGAATAGATAACCAAAAAATCGTTGGAAGGAATAACGCGCGAAACTAAATCCAATACGACCTGACTGTCTTTTCCACCTGAAAATGAGGCAATAAGCATTTCTATTTTAGTATTGAGTATAATCTGTTTGCCTTGTTTCTCTGCTTCTGACAGGGGCATAATATCAAAACTGTCGCAATCCTCTTTAATTACAGCGTATTTTTCTTTTAGTTTTTTCTCTTGCGTGTCGATTAACTGCTGAAAATCAACGATTTCATTTGCAATTTGTTGCGCTACGTTTGGGCAGTAGCGGCGATAAATAGTATTGATAAACTCCAACGCCTCGTGTTCCAAAAGAAACATAGTCGTTTCGTTTTTCTTGCAAAGCAATTCTATATCAATCGGTTTTAATGTTAATTTTTTACCCAAATTTTCAAAAATCAATTCAGGGTCATCGTAGATATTGCCGCCTTTGGCCGTCAAAACTAATTCGCCACGATAGAAATAACGTCTGTCGCAAGCCCAAAGCAATGGCTCTTTAGATTTCGGATATTTCCAATGCTTATCCAAACCCAACAAATCCAACTCTTCGAAGAAAACAGGGCGCGGCGGAACATTCAACGTTTCTTCCGTTGAACGCATCGTAAGTAATACTCCGTTATTTGCTTTATCCCAAGTTATTTTGAACATAGATTACATTTTTGCAGGAATACGGTCTAAATAAATTCTTACTTCCGAATGAGCAATGCCATAAATATCAAGTATTTTTTTACAGAAATTGCACATTTGATTTGCCGAAAAATTGGATTCAACATATAATCCGCTTGCAATTTCTAATGCTCTTAAATATATTTCGGGATTTTTTGAAAACAATGGCTTTTTAGATAAATCTTTTGCAATAAATTCATTTATCGGGGTCGAATTTTTACTGTAAAGTTTTTCTGCTAACTCTCGGAGTAGCATAGCCCAATTATTTATGACCTGTTTTTGTTTTCTAAACTCAAATAAGCAAGGTCTACAATGCGAAAAATCGCTATCAATGTTATAAACTTTATCGGGTTGATTGTTGATTTGATATTTTGGGCCATGATTAGGTTTTTCTATATTGGTCTGTATCTGTATAATCTTTTGAGGAAGTTTTGATAAAAGGTCGTTCTTTTCTCTTTCGAGCAATGCGTTTTTTGCCTCCTCGTTCCAACCGTCAAAACCCGGAAATTCGGAACGTAACTTTTGTAGGATTTCCTCTTTTGCAATATCTTCTGCACTCGGAGCAAAACTTTTTTCTACAAAAGCCGTAAAACTGTCTATTGCTCGGACAAGTTTGTCGCATTGCCGCTTAAATTTTTCATCAAACGCCACGCCACGTTGCTGATCAACTTCGTTATAGCGGTCAACTTTAAGCCAAAACAAATCACGCAATTCAGGCAGTTTTACTCGAATTATTTTGAGTTCGTTTAATATTTTTTCTATCTGTTCTGTCATTTTTATCTCTCTTAGCTATTTTTGTACAACATTCAACACTTTGCATGCCAACTCTTTTTTATCCTTCACAACTTCAATAATTTGCTCAACAATCCAAAGAGTCAAAATGTCATCTTTTAATTGCCTGATTCTCTCAGAAAATAACATATTAGCATATTTTTAATTTACTATAAATCAAAGTTACTAAATTATTTCCGACAATCGTAATACTGACTGAATTATCAAAAATCGGCGCAAAGATACTGTTTTTTTATAAATTAACAGTCAAAAGCAAAAAAGACATTATCAACAACAGGAAAGGACAGCGTTTGAATCGTTTCAAGCATGAGCACCCTCCTATTGTCCGGCGAACCGATTGCCGGTATTCGTTCCACATGGTCAGGTAAATTCCCTGCTGCTTGAGCAATTCGCCGTGCGAACCCTGTTCCGCAATCTTTCCCCTGTCGATGACCAGAATGTTGTCGGCTTCTGTGATGCTTGTGAGGCGATGAACAATCATCAGAACGGTTTTGCCCTTCATCAGTTCGCGGAGGGCTTGATGTATCAGATGCTCATTTTCGGGGTCGGCAAAGGCGGTCGATTCGTCAATGCCTCAGGGTCGATGTCTTTCACGTTTACGCCCCCTCACACACGAGCGAAAACCATCGAAAACCCTTCCCAGAAAGGAGCATAGACAGCAGCGCCGTCAGGAACGTAACAGTAAAGATGGGGAGCGGGTTTATATTCGTCAGTTGTTATCATGTTTCTTTAAACTTCTCCACAACGTCTATATCAACCAAAAAAGCCCGCGTAAACAATTGACTATTCTGCTATTTCTTTCACAAACACCTGCCGCCGCGCTATCGAATTGAGGTAACGGTCTTCCGTCCGCTGCAAGCCGTGTTCGCCGCACAGCGCCGGATAGACATTTTGCCAATTGTCCCTGTTTTGCATGCCCCGGCAAATCATCGGGAACCAGACCAGCCCCCACAGCCCGAATTTGGGTTGGCTCCAGTCCACCAGCACGAACACGCCGCCGGATTTCAACACACGCGCCGTTTGGGCGATGGCTGCCCGCCGCACTTCGGGAGGTGTTTCGTGCAATGCCATCGAAGTAACCACTCGAACCACGCATCCGGAAACGGGAGTTCGTCCATCGAGCGGTTTTCAAAACGGAGTGTGCAGCGGTAGCGGCCGCACTGGCTGCGTGCATAATTCAACTGGTCTTCGGAAATGTCAATGCCGGTGATTTCGGCTTGCGGGTGGGCTATCTCCGCCAGCGCGAAACTTAACGCGCCGGGACCGCAACCCAAGTCAAGTGCCCTCATTCCGCCGGCAAGCGCTATATCCCCGATACCTTTCCGGTAAAAGGCAGGCGTGAAGCCGAACAGACGGGCTAACTCCTGCCGCCGGCAAGCCACTTAAATTCGTTTCCTTTTTTGTTCATGTCTTTCAAAACACAAACGGTATCAGTCGTTTTGTTCGTTTTATATAGGCTTTGTATGCCTCGCCGAAACGTTCCGTCATCAGCCTTTCCTCGTCAGGAATGCGGAAAGAAAACAGCGTTACAAGTCCCGTACAGAGCATGATGGCGTAGAACCAGTTGGCTGAAAAACGGCTGAAAAACGCTGTTTGGAACCACCGTCTTCGGCTATCTTTTCAATTACCGGATGAACCTTGCCCGCCAATATTTATTAGATACGGATAAAACGATACAGGAAGTAGCCGATGCGGTCGGCTATGAGCACCAGTCGCACTTTTCGACAGCGTTCAAGCGGAAGTTCCGGATGTCGCCGCAAGCCTTCAGAAGATGTGGAGATGTGGAGATGTGGAGATGTGGAGATGTGGAGATGTGGAGATGTTGGGGAAACACACTCAATACCCTGACAGGGTTTAGCCCCCTGTCTGAGTTTCAAGCGCTGCCTCCATGATGCGCGGAGATACCGCCCTGCTCAAAGACCGTCACATGCACACGTGACGACCCGTAACGTGGGCATGTGACTTATCGCCACGTGGGCATGTGACGACACGTCACGTGGGCACGTGGCGGACTCAGTACAGAGTGGTAAACAGACACAGGATAACGGGGCAACGACGCATACCATGTCCCCCATCGTGGCGCCGATAACTACCGGTAATAAATTTTTAAATCCGGAAAAAGCGCTATCTTCGTACTTTCAAAACAAGAATATAATTATGGCACGCCCAATCAAAGAAACGCCCGTATTAAAGGGAAAAGATGCAAAACGTTTTCGCAAAGCCATGCAAAACCTGCAACCTGTATCGCAAGAAAGGCTTGAGGAAATAAAGAAATCGTATGAGTTCTTAAAGCAACGGTCGAATTTCTATTTGCCATGACCCATACCAACCGCTTGTTAGAGGAAACAGATTTATGAATTTACAGGTTTAGCTGTCGCAGGCTACCCCCGCATGGCAAATCTTTAAATCTTTAAATCCTTAAATCTTTAAATCTTTTAGTGCATTATTTTAAACACCAACTCCCGCAGGAGGTCGCCGTGGGTGGCTTCGCCGTTATTGAAGC
>JAISRS010000355.1 GCA_031273485.1 Prevotellaceae bacterium | reverse complement strand
TAACTACCTTTTTTGTATTTTGACTGTTATCAGGCTATTATAAATCAAAAGACCTATAATGGTAAGTACGCCGATTCCGGTAAATATCAGCCAAAAGGCTACGGGTTGATTCAGATTTTTCACAAAGTGAACATACAGTTTAGCTCCGAGTATTCCGCCAACGCCGCTTCCTATAACTCCATATAAAAAAGAATAGCCGAGATACAGCGCTTTTTTGTCTTCGGGAGCTATTAATCCCACGTAAGAGAGAAATTTGGGGTGAGCGGTCATTTCGCCAAGCGTAAATACTATTATACCGGTAATAAACACCCAGATATTGTTGGATATGGCTAATATCGCCATGCCGACGGAACCGAATGATATGCCGACAATCATAGTGGGCAGCGCTTTAAACTTTTTCACAATGATAGAAACCACAAATTGCAGACAAATAATAACGCCGGCATTAATCACCGTAATATGTTCAACATCAAACTTCCAGTTGGGATTAGAGGTGAATAATCCGAGAAATTTATTGATAGCTATATTTAAAGGAGTGGCGTCCACATAATCTTTTACATACCAAAGCACCGAATCGTACATCTGGAAATACAGAATCCAAAACATTGAATATATGACAATCATGATCACAAACCGGAAATCCGTCAACACCATAAGCGCGCCCATTAAGACTTCGCTTAAAGGCTTGTCTGTTTCATGTTTTTTGGGTTCTTTGTATAAAAAAATGTTGAGAAACAGCATCAAACCGGTTGCTATGGCTGCCATGTAAAATATATAACCGTATGATATGCCTTTCAGAATGGGGATTAAGATAAGCGGGAAAATGAAAGCGCCCAAATTAATTGACCAATAATAGATTCCGAAGCCCAATCCTGAATTTTCCTCATTAGTCGTATGCGCTATTGTTCCCGAAATAAGCGGTTTAAAAAATCCTGCTCCGATATTCATCAACAACAAACTTGCAAATACCGTTTCGTATCCTGTGCTAATGCCTGTTAGATAATATCCTATACTCATCACCACAAAAGCGCCCATCAATAATTTGCGGTATCCATACCGGTCGGCAATGGCGCCCGACAAAATCGGCAATAAATAAAGCAGAGGCTTTGTTACACTGCTGATTAAACCCGCCTGTTCAAAACTGATTCCAAGACCGCCTTCAGTAACGCTGTTGGTTAAATAAACGGATAAAACAGACATGACGCCATAATAGGAGCCTCGTTCAAAAAACTCCATCAAGATGACTATCCAATAATTACGGGGAAACCCTTTTTTATTTACAGCAGAATTTCCGCTTTCAACATTTATATTCCTTGTATCTTTTTGCATGACTAATAAACAATTATTTATAATAAAATCACATAATATCCAACAAATTCATAAAAGATATAAAAACATTCTTAATAAACAGTTAAACAAAGGTTTGTTATTAAAAATCACATATTTTTATATGTTCGGCGCATACATATAAAAACGTTTTTATCCGGCGCAAAAGTACAAAATGTTTTCATACAAAAGGATTTTAAATTTGCTCCATTTGGTGATTTCCTTGAGGGAAGCAGAGGGGGGTGACAAAAACCGTAGAACCGAACAACTGTTTTAATCCATGACCCTGTGTTTTTAGTTATTATACAAATATTAAAATTACTGAAAACAAACTTATTATATATCCAAATCGGGTTATAGCGTAAAAAAACATTAAATACTATTTTGAAATATTATTTTTTTTATACCTTTGCACCCGCAATTTGCGATTGTAATTGTCCCATGGTGTAATGGTAGCACGTCAGATTTTGGTTCTGCCTGTTTGAGTTCGAGTCTCGATGGGACAACTTCCAAGACCGCTAACAATCAATAAACAGTATTGTTAGCGGTCTTTTATTTGGGGGGTTATATAATTTCAATTAACTCGCCTGAATTTCAAAAAAATCACTCTTTTGGGAAAGAAAATATCATGAAAATTCAAAAGTACATCTGTACAATTGAATTGTTCATCTGAACAATTGAATTTCCCATCTAGGAAATTGAATTTTTCATCTGGGAAATTGAATTTCCCGGATAAAAAAATTCAAAAGTGCATCTATACCGTTCGATGCGCCGGTCAAATCCCCTTATTTTATCCACAAAAAAAATAATTGTACTATATTTGCGACTTTTAAAAAAGTCAATTAAACCGTCAGGGTTACGATTGAAATTATTTGAATAGTATGTTTAATATTAGATTAATCACAATATTACAAAACAGGCAACAACACGATTTTCGACACTGTCAATTTTCTGTTTCGGTTACTTCGCCGGCAAAATTGATTACCTCTTACGGTCAAATTTTACACGGTTTATGTAAACAGTCTTTACTGATATTCATGTTTTTTATTGCAGTCTTCGGCAATGCCCAAAGCGGCGGCGAACAGGTTATCGAATATCTCGCCGAACAGGGTATGCCGACAACCGGCAACAACAAACTGAAACTGCTGAAAAGCGGAAAAGAAAAATTTGACGATTTATTTCGGGAAATCGCAGGCGCTAAACATCATGTTCATCTTGAATATTTCAACTTCAGAAATGATTCTATAGCCGGTCTTCTTTTTGATTTGCTGGCAATTAAGGCGAAACAGGGCGTAAAAGTACGCGCCGTTTTTGACGATTTCGGTAATTGTTCCAACAATAAACCATTAAAAAATAAAGATTTAAAGCAATTGCGAAAGAGAGGTATCGAAATAGAAATTTTCGACCCCATACACTTCCCCTTTCTGAATCACATCGCTCACCGCGACCATAGAAAAATTGTGATTATCGACGGCAAAATCGGTTATACGGGAGGCATAAACATTGCCGATTACTACATTACGGGATTGCCCCAGGTGGGCGAATGGCGCGATATGCACCTGCGAATCGAAGGTGAAGCGGTCAATTATCTGCAAAAAATCTTCCTCGAAACATGGCGATTGGTAACAAAGCAGGAAATTGCAGGCGACGGCTATTTTAACGGCGCAAAGGACACTGTCGGCGAACTCTCCGACACCGCACGCAAAATATCAATAGCTATTGTAGATCGCATCCCGCGTAAATTGCCCAAACAGTTAAGACATGCCTACCTGAAATCCATCAGCGTGTCTAAAACTAAAATTCAAATAGTTAATCCCTATTTTCTTCCGCCCTCTTCCATCAGAAAAGAATTGCGGAAAGCCATCGAAAGAGGCGTCACGGTGGAGATAATGATTTCGGCAAAATCGGATATCGCATTCACTCCCGACGGCACGTTCCATGTAGCTCATCAACTGATGAAAAAAGGAGCCGATGTTTACGTCTATAATACCGGTTTTCATCATTCAAAAACAATGACGGTAGATGATACCTTCTCCACCGTCGGCAGCGCAAACCTCGACAGCAGAAGTCTTTGTCAGGACTATGAAGTGAACGCTTTTATCTTCGATAAAGAGATTACGGACGAATTAAACCGCATCTTCGAAAACGATAAAGCCAATTCCACCAAAATGACCCCCGAAGAATGGACAAAACGCTCTAAATGGCGACGCTTCGTAGGCTGGGTCGCAAACACTATATACACACTGCTGTGAAGAATTATGAATTATGAATTATGAATTATGAATGATAGCAGCGTGCTATTGTTCATTGTCTTCGCTCGCCTCCGCCTCGCTCGCCTCCCCGCTCCGCTCGCCTCCCACCGCACCGCTCGCGCCGGTTTGTAACCGGTGCGCCGCCCTCCGCACCGCTCGCGCCGGTTTATAACCGGTGCGCCGCCCTCCGCCGCCTCCCCGCTCCGCTCGCGCCGGTTTGTAACCGGTGTGCCGCCCTCCGCCACCGCTCGCTCCGGTTTATAATGTGCCGCCCTCCGCCACCGCTCGCGCCGGTTTATAACCGGTGTGCCGCCCTCCGCCACCGCTCGCGCCGGTTTATAACCGGTGCGCCGCCCTCCGCCACCGCTCGCGCCGGTTTGTAACCGGTGCGCCGCCCTCCGCCCAGCCATAATAATATTGTCATTCCTTAAAGTCCTTAACCCCCATTCATAATTCATAATTCATAATTCATAATTCATAATTTCTACGCCATCCTCCATTCATAATTCATAATTCATAATTATTTCCTACCTTTGCGGACGATTATTTAAAAATAAACAGAATAAAATATGCTTAAACAGAATAAAATATATTTATATGAAAAGAATAGTTCCGATATTATTAATTGCACTTTTATGTGCTTGTGATGCTGACAAACAGCAACAAAACGCAGTACCAATGATTGAGAAAAAAGACATCCGAATTGCAAACAGACTGATGACCCCGGAAGTGTTATGGCATTTCGGTCGAATCGGCAACGTCGCGGTATCGCCCGACGGCAAAAATATCGCTTACACCGTAACATGGTACGATATTGAACAAAACGCAAGTAACTCCGAAATATACATAATGGATATCGACGGAAATAACAAAAAACAGCTGACCCGAACCTTTGAACGCGAAAGCGTAATACAGTGGCGTCCCGACGGAGAATACATCGGTTTTGTGAGGCAGGGAAAACTGTTTGAAATCAAACCCGACGGAAACGATGAAAGAGAAATCGCAGGAGCGGGCGATTATTCGATAAACGAATTTTGCTATTCGCCCAACGGGCAAAAAATCCTGATGGCAATAGATACTCACGTCACAAACGTACTTGGAAAAGACCTCTATAAAGATTTGCCCAAAGCAAACGCCTACACAAGCAACGACCTAATGTACAGACATTGGGACTCGTGGAAAGACGGCAGTTTCACACATCTCCATATTGCGGAATACAGCAACGGCGCGCTCAATTCCATTGAAGACATAATGAAAGACGAACCCTGGGACGCTCCCATGAAACCCTTCGATGATATTAGCGAAACCTCCTGGTCGAACGACGGTAAACTGCTGGCTTATTCCTGCAAAAAACTCACGGGAAAAGATTTTGCCGAATCCACAAATTCGGGCATCTATCTCTATAATACCGAAACCAAAACCACTGAACTCCTCACCGCAGGAATGGACGGATATGATAAACATCCGCTGTTTTCGCCCGACGGCAAAAAACTCCTGTGGCTAAGCATGGAACGCGCCGGATTTGAAGCCGATAAAGACAGAATCTTTATATATGATTTTGAAACAAACGCCAAAACAGACTGTACAAAGGAGTTTGACGCCAATCCTTCGGGCGCGGTATGGGCAAAAGACGGTAAATCGGTGTATTTCACCGCCTGCTTCAACGAAACTTTCCGCATCTTTCAAATGACCCTCCCGCAAGGCGCTTTTAAACAACTGTCCAAAGACGGATTCTTCGATTATCAAAACGTGCAGGAAATCGCCGGCGGATTCATCGCCACCCGCACGCAAATCACACGTCCTGCCGAAATATACCGGATTGACGCTAAAACAGGAGAAGGAACGGAACTGTCGTTTGTGAATAAAGACATACTGGATCAGTTGGATTTGCCCGAAATGGAACTTCAATGGGTGAAAACAACCGACAACAAAACGATGCCGATGTGGGTCATCCTCCCCCCTAAAATCGACAAATCGAAACAATATCCCTGCATCTTGATGTGTACCGGAGGACCTCAGGGCGAAGTAAGTCAATCGTACAGCTATCGCTGGAATTTCGCCCTAATGGCATCGCAGGGTTACGTGGTTATTTATCCCGCAAGGCGTGGAGTCAGCGGCTACGGGCAGGAATGGACCGACGCAGTGAGCAAAGACCACGGCGGACAGCCGGAACGCGACCTCCTCTCGGCTGTTGATCACATAAGCGCCCAACCGTGGGTGGACAGCGAACGTCTGGGAGCCGTGGGCGCAAGCTACGGAGGATTTTCAATATTCTGGTTAGCCGGCAATCACAACAAACGCTTCAAAGCCTTTATTGCGCATTGCGGAATATTTCACTCCGAGTCGATGTACGTCACCACCGAAGAAATGTTCTTTGAAAACTGGGAAATGGGAGGTCCGTTCTGGGAAAAAGAAAACGAAAGGACATTCGCCCACTCGCCCTCCAAATTCATCAAAAACTGGGACACGCCGATTCTCATCTTTCACGGCGAACGCGACTACAGAGTGCCTTATACGCAAGGCTTGGCTGCCTTTAACGCCGCACGCATGAGAAATGTCCCCGCACGATTGGTAGTGTTTCCGGATGCAACCCACTGGGTATTGCGTCCGCAAGATGCGATTTTGTGGCAAAGAGAATTTTTTGCATGGATGGATAAATATTTAAAGAAATAAAAAACAGTGATACAATTAAAGGGAACTTCTAAAAACTGCTTTTTCGGCGTTCGACATCGATTTTTAAATCCTCATTTACTATGTGTAAACTCCGGTTTATCTGCCTTGAAAAATCAAGTTTTTAGAAGTCCCCTAAAGAAACAATACCCGAAACCTTGTCGGGATTAATGCGCAATAAAAAAATGAACAGAATTATTTCACCTTCGATTCTTTCTGCGGATTTATGCAATCTGCAAAAAGATATCGAAATGCTCAATCTTAGCGATGCCGACTGGATACATCTGGACGTAATGGACGGAGTGTTTGTGCCGAACATATCGTTTGGGATGCCTGTGGTTAGAGCCATTTCCAAACTAACCGCCAAACCCCTGGATGTACATCTGATGATTGTTAATCCCGACAAATATATAGAGGCGTTTTGCAGCGCCGGAGCAAACATCCTGACGGTACATTTGGAGGCTTGCGTCCATCTGCACAGAACGGTGCAATACATTAAATCTCTGGGCATGAAAGCCGGAGTTTCCTTAAATCCTCACACGCCGGTATCTTTACTGGAACACATCATCACGGATATAGATTTGTTGTTGATAATGTCGGTAAATCCCGGATTTTCGGGTCAGCGATTCATCATCGGCTCACTGAACAAGATAAGGCAGGCAAAAGAACTGATAACCAAAACCGGTTCCAATACATTGATAGAAGTTGACGGAGGAATCAGCCTCGAAAATGCCGCCGAAATTTATTCCGCCGGCGCCGATGTCTTAGTCGCAAGCAACGCCATCTTCTCTTCCGACAACCCAACGGAATATATGAAACGAATGAAGGAAATGTAAATTAGCAATTACGAATTAGCAATTACGAATTACGAATGGTGTAGCGTCTTTTCATTTACAATCCTTAAAGACTTTAAAGTCCTTAAAGTCCTTATTACCCCTAACAGGATTTAAAATCCCTGTTAGGGGTAATTGCTAAAGCATTTGCTTTGCGCCTTTTGTGTTAAAAGATGTCACTCCCTCGTTCATCATTCGTCTTCCGCCTTTGCTGCGGCAGAGAAAAATATCTCCTTTTCGAGCAAGTTGATTGTGAAATTGAAATTCCGTATCAGGTTGATACCTATGGAGCCTGATGGAGTTTTTTCGTCATCGTTTCTACTTGTGGAGGCTTGCAGAGTGATGGGGATATTGGAAAATACCAGGTTCGGAGAAAACGCAAATCTGTGAGCCTTGCCTTCAAACACAGGCGTCGAATGTCCCATACTGACTGTGGAGCTTTGTTCTTCGGGTTTAAAGCCCGTTAATAACAAGCGATTTTTGCGGACAAACCCGCTGAAAGCAATCAAGTCGTAATTTGCGCCGGAATCGAAAATAAAATCCCCCGTAACATCTTCTTTACCTACGATATTCAAGACGCCGGTTATTGTCGTCACATTATAATTGTTTTTTATTTTCACAATTTCCCCCTCTCCTTCATATCTGTAATCTCCATAAGTGTGGAGAGAGATTTGTCGCTTGTCGAAATTCACGTTTGTGATATAATTCATGGCAAGATTTAGCCCTATGATACCGTCCAAACCATGTCCTATATTGTTGAACACGGCAATGTTTTGATTTTCGAGAGCGAAATCCTCGGTTAGGCGGACAGTATTTCCCGAAGATATATCTATCTGCATCCGTCCGCCGACAACTTCGGCGGTTTGACTGCTTGTAATCGACAGGTTTAGGGAATCGGCTAAAGCCTTATCGACAGCCATGCCGTCGGCGCCGGTATCGAACAAAAATCGCAATACCCGGCTGTTATTGTTGAGCTTGAGAGGAACAACGATGTATCCCTCTTCAAATTCAAATGGAACAACCGCCTTTTGCACCGAAACATCGTATCTGCTTGTGCCGTACAGACGGTCGAGGTAGTCGATAAAAATAATTTTATGACTTCCGTCAAACGCGACTATTGATTCCGTTTCCGGTTTATTGTCGGTGAATTCCACTTTTACCTTCACCGTAGCCATATCGTCGTACAGACTGTCGATAGCCACGAACCCGATGTTTTGTATCGGATTCCTTTTCAGCACAGGTTCGAGGTATCTTCTTGAGGAGGGACCCATTGAAACGCTTATCGAAAACCGTTCGGCAACGCACTTTTGAATCCTGCCGATGTCGCCGGTTCTAAACCCCTCGCTTAAATCCTGCAATACAAGCCTCACGGTATCTTCGTTAAGATGTATTGTGTTCGCTGTTTTTTTCTCTGTCCCGCAGGCGCAAAACAGCAGAAACGCAATTGCAGGCAATAATAATATTGTTTTCATTTAAACGGATTTTAATTTAAGAGCTTTAATAACCTTAAGATTCTTAAGGTTATTAAAGCTCTTAAGGACTTTAACTTCTCTACAGATTTGCTTTCAGCAGCGCTCTGATTTCCGAAGACGAGGGTCTGGGAGCGTCGGCGGCGACAATCCGTCCGTCTTTTCCAACGAGAACAAAGCGCGGAATACCCGATACCTTGTAAGGTTGGATGATTCCCTGCCGGGAGTCGTCTCCGCCAAACAGTTGGACGCCTTTCAGGTCTTCCTTTGCAAGGAAATCTTTCCATTTTTGATAATCCTTCGAGGCGTCGGTGGAAACACTCAGGAACACTATGTTGTTATTGCCGTGATATTCCGCCTCTAACTTCTTCAAATGAGGCAGTTCCTGTTTGCAGGGACCGCACCATGTCGCCCAGATGTCGATATAAACCAACTTGCCTTTGAAGTCCGACAAAGCCACCGGTTTACCGTCCTTGTCGGGAAATTTAAAGTCCGTTGCCGGATTTCCGTCTTTTGTTTCGTTGAGGGCGAGTTTACGTTCGCGCACCATGTTCCGCTGTTTGTCCGTAACGAGATATTTCCCGTATTTCTCTTCGACGTCGAGCAGTCCGGCATAGGTGCGTTTCTGCGACAGGAACTTCGCCGCAAATTCCCCTTTAAGGGTATCATTCACAATATTCGGGATGTTGTTCATGATCGCTTCCACGGGGTCGGTCACTGCGACATTCTCCATGCGAAGATTGTTGAAAATGATGCGTTCGAGCACGTCCGTACCCTGCGGATAATTCATTATCGCCGTCGTGCGCGACAGCGCCGCGAGGTCTAACTTGCGGTAATACTCCGGAAAATCCTCTCCTTCGGGATGCGCCGACCGCGGGGTATATATATAATGTATAGCCAAATCTGCGAAATTGAAATTCCGGTATTCTTCAAAAGCGCTGTTAAACGCTTCGTTGGCGGTTACATTTTTGGGATAATCGCCCAAAACTTTCGTTTTTTCTTCCAGCAGAGGGAAAAAATCCACGTAAGTGCTGTTACTTTTTGCTTTGTCGAAATAGACAGCCTTCCATTCCACGGGTTGCACAAAATCGTGCCATTTGGTCAATTCTCTGTTTTCGGCGCTGTTGTTTCCGTTCAGCACGTAGGATGTGTCGTTTACGGTGACATTGAGTCTGTCGCCCGGTTTGAGATAGAAAGTATATCTGTCGTGCAGGAATTTTCCTGGTCCGATATGATAAAACCCGCCGGTTGCGGGTTTCAGCGCAAAGCAAAACACGCTGTCGTCCGACAGCGACGAGGAGGCTATTTCTTTCAACTCGCCGTTGATTGCCTTGTAGAGATAGATTTTTTCGGGTTTATCTCTTTCCCATTTTCCCGACGCCACGGTCAGGTTTTCGTTGTTTTGATCGACCTTGCAGGCAACAAGCGCAAGCGTCACTAATAATGCTGATAATTTGTTCATATTAAACGTTACTTATAAAATTAAACGATGTTTTCAATTTATTGTTTACAGGATTTAAAAAATTTCTATACATTCCGAAGTCTCTATTTTATTTCAAAGAATATCGGGTGTAAAATTAAATAAGATTTTTCATATAGCAAAATATCCGGCAAAAAAGTTTTGCCGTACACCCCCACAGGTTTCTTCTTTCTAACTTCCGATATTTCGTGCAAGGTCTTTGAAGACCTTAAAGTGGAAGCGCGCCCCCTAACAGGGTTTAAAATCCCCTGTTAGGGTTGAAATACTCCCCCCCTTGGGTGGCTGGGAGAGTAGGGGAGTGGCGGGCTTATTCTATAATCACTCTGAATCCCACATTATAGACGCGTTGCCACGGGTAATATGCTTTTCTTGTGTAGGAAGTTGCAAATTTCGGACGGTCGATGTACGAGCCGCCGCGAACCACTTTGTATTCCGACGAAACTTTCGACTTTTCCGAATACGGATAAGGGACATAGTCCGAGCGTGTCCATTCGGCGATGTTTCCGTGCATGCTGTACAAACCGAAGGGATTTGCTTTGAAACTCCTGGAATCGGTTTGTATCATGTGTCCGTCGTTCACGCTTTCAATTTTGGGGATAGCGGAATAATAAGGATACCACTTGTCGTCTTTGGACATTGGATGGGGATCGACGCCGGTAACAGCCATTTTATTTATTTCTTCGTCTGC
>JAISRS010000322.1 GCA_031273485.1 Prevotellaceae bacterium | reverse complement strand
TCTTTTAAAGTTCCGATAACGGAGCGCCCGCTTGTGGCTCCAAGATCGAATGCGAAAAAATTATATACTTTGTTCATGTTTTATAGATTTATTTGTTGTACAAAATTGATATTTAATATAAACCGACTGTTGAATAATATGATTTTAATACTGAAAAAATGCGATATAATTTTAATTTTCATAGAATCGGCAGATGAGTTTTTGTTGATAATTTCTATTAATACCTAACAGATTGGTATTGATTTTCGCTACATACAGTTTGTTTGAATAATTTTTAGACGACTCATTAAACCATATCCCGCATTGTTAAAAACCACGTTGATAGTTTCTGTCGAAACAATTTTATCAACGACGAGGTTCCATCCTCTTTTCACAAATAATGTTGCTTTTCCAAACATAAAAAATACTCCTATAATAAAGACAGTTTTCATTTTATTCATTTTTATTCAACTATATTTTAGTGCATTCGGCACAATCATATAATTTATTTTTAACTAATTTTTCACAAAGGTAAAAGAGTTTTTTCTAATACCCAAATTTTCAAAGAAAATTCAACAATCCGGTAATTCATAAAAGTAAGCATCGAAGACATAAATTAAATATAATCAGGAGATAAAAAGGTATGAAAAATATTTTCGATTACGTATATTTAAAACAGGAAGAAAGGGTTTGGACTTGAGGGTAGATTTGGACTTGAAGCTGATGTATTTCAAATTATCCGAATGACCAGCCGTCCGAATGACGGTGCAAGCCGTATTAAATTAACTGCTTAATATAAGATAGATAGAATATGGGACTTTTGTCGTACACCTCCTTCGGTCGGACGCGTCGCCCTGTACTGACCGTCACCGTCACTCGGTGCCGAACGGAGATTTTCGCAGATTATTGTTTATTTATATGCGCAAATCCTTAAAATCTGCGTCATCTGCGTGCCAATCCATCAGCGCTTCGCTCCGTTCATAATTCGTAATTCGTAATTTCTAAT
This sequence comes from Prevotellaceae bacterium, assembly GCA_031273485.1. Lineage (GTDB taxonomy): Bacteria > Bacteroidota > Bacteroidia > Bacteroidales > UBA932 > JAIRLF01. Next base: position 1,561 of record JAISRS010000322.1, on the reverse strand, counting down.
TTCTAATTATTTCCTACCTTTGCTCCGTAATATTAAAATAATTGTTATGGCATTACCGATAAAAGGAGCTCCCGTACTGGATGCGCAGGCTACGCTGGAATTTTTTGAAAGAGTGGAAGAAATGGCGGTTAAAGAACGTCAACGCACCAAAGAGGAGTTGGAAGAAAGAAGAAAGGAAAAACAGGAAATTCGAGAATATCTTTCCAGACAAAAATATTTGTAAAAATGGATTTGGTCAGAGAAAACGAATTGGTTGTCCTGTCGTCGGAGCAACTGATAACCGGTTTTGATTGCGGAAATGATGATTTGAATGACTTTTTCAATCACGACGCTATCAAATACCGGCGTCAAAAGTTAGCCGAAACTTGGTTTTTCCGACACAACACAACGAAGCAGGCAGTATGCGCTTTTTCCCTGTCGCCCGACAGCATCAAGGCAATGTGGCTGCCGGGCAGCAGGCGTAAAAAGATAAAGGAGTTTATCCCGCGCGATAAACCTTTGTCGTCGTATCCGGCGTTCCTGATAGGACGACTGGGGGTATCGGCAGAGTTTGCCAACAGAGGAATGGGTTCGCAGCTATTGCGATTTATCAAGCAGTTTTGTGACATCAACTATACGAGTTTTTGCCGTTTTTTGCTGGTGGAAGCCTATAATGAGCCTTCCGTGTTGAACTTTTACCTGAAAAACGATTTCAATTTCGTTTTTTCAACCGAAGAACAGGAACGCGATTACTACAAACGGGCAAACATATCGGAACCCCTGCGCACAAGAATTATGTTCTACGATATGATACACTGGGAAAATCAGTAGATGAATCCGACAGGATGTTACGGACTGCAAGGCTTAGCCTGCGTTCGGATATGTCGCCCCTGTACCGAACGCAGGGATTTTTTCCAATTACTGCGTCGAACTTACGTTTCGTGAAATTCGATAAAAATTCGTGGATAAGATTCGTGTCATTCGTGGATAAAAAAAGTTTGTTTGAGAAAAAAGTGCGTATCTTTGCAGCGTAATTCAATACGAAAAGGATATGAAATATTTATTGGAAATAGAAGCCGAAGATAAAATTGCTTTTGCGGAAGAGTTGTTCAGGTCGATGGATTTTGTGAAAGTGCTGCAAGTGCTGCCCGACGAGACAGCGAACAAAGAAAACACATCGAAACTTTTTGCCGAAACATTCGGAATGTGGGCAGACCGCGATATAAATATCAAAGACATCAGACAAAAAATACGCGAACGTCGAACAAAATCCATTGACAATGATACTTTGTGACACAAATATCTTTATCGAAATATATCGTGGAAACGTTTCCATACGCGCTACAATGGAAAATATCGGATACGAAAACATCGTTATCTCGGACGTTACCCGCGCCGAGCTTTTTTACGGCGCCATCAATAAAGCAGAGTTGCGAAAGATACGCAAAGACCTGAGCCAAATTCCGGTTTTGCATATCAGTCAGCCAATATCCGCGATGGCGGTAGCGCTCGTGGAGCAATACTGTCTGTCGCACAAATTGGACTTGGAGGATGCACTTATTGCCGCTACCGCCATTGTCAA
>JAISRS010000318.1 GCA_031273485.1 Prevotellaceae bacterium | reverse complement strand
CTTCTTCTTGAACATTGAAATATTCTGCCAATTTTACAATCTGCTCCCGATTGGCTCTGCGTTGACCTCGCTCTATTTTGCTTAAAATAGCCTGGTCAATATCAAGATAAGCTGCTACTATTCGCAAAGGCAACTCTTTTTCTTCTCTCAGATTCTTAATTATTTCCCCTACTTCATTCATTTTGAATAAAATCGTTTTGAGTATTTTTGTCAAAGATACAAGGAAATTTTGATGATGTAAGAAATTTTCCAAGAAAAGTTTTCAACAATCTTTGGTTTGAATAAAATCTTACATCTTTCTTTTCAGTGACTCTGCTTCTTTTCTCAATTTCGCTACCCCTTTTTCATTCTTTTTTACTCGTATTATTCTTTTTTCCTGTTACTTAACCAATTCCTCATACTTTTCTACTTGCTTGCGAATGATTTTTATACTGTCATTATATTTAAATTGCCGTTCCAACCGATAAAGATTTTCTTCATTCGTTTGTCCTTGCATCTTGATATGCCTGTATTTCAAGTTATTATCTTTGTGTTGGCTGATAGTTTGCCGTTGATTGGCAACTATCCAGAATAATCCAAGTATGATAATAACCAATGCTACCCATGAAAGGAAAAACCAATTGGAGCCTATATCAATCGTATGGCGGTGTCGATGTTCAACTGACACGTTTGTCTGTTTGTTCAACTTGTTGTTGATTGTTTCAAACATCTCAAAGATTGCTGAAACATCCATTTTATTCGTATTACCGAATATCAAAATAACTCACCCAAAGCAGAACCAACATTCTCCAAAAACGGAAGATTGATTTTGAAAATGTTGATGCACCTGTTGAATCTGAACATCTTGTACCTTTTCATTCTGTTGCAATTGAAAATCAATCTTGCTATAACTGAATTGCCGGTCAACCTTCGAGCCATTGAAACTGTATCCGTTCTTTTCAAACTTCACGCCCTGAACCTCATCCGTATTGCCTTTCGTCCGGCGTCATCGTTGTCCGGATAGATGTAAATATTCTTGTACGATTTTAGAAATTTCATAGAAGATAAAGAACATACCGTTGGATCGTGACGGAGACAATATAAAAATCTACGGGAATGTTCCCTATTTTGACTCTCGAAATGAGATAAATGACAGAACACAAAACGAACTTGGCAAAGAAATCAATCTCGTAACGGTCTTTTCCATTTGCTTCCGACTTGTAGAGATAAAGTATTGTTTTTACAATTTCACTTTATCATCGCTTCCAGTTCCGCCGCCAATTCTCTTGATTCCAAACGCATAACACTTTCTTCTGAACTGCCAAAACTAAGCAGATTGATACTTCCATACCAAACAAGCCGGTTGTCAATAATGATATATTTTTGATGAATATTAGGCTTTATGATAACAGAAACGACAGATTGCAACAAGACAATACATTCCTGAATTAGCTTTGAGTCTTTGTAAGATTCGGGAGGCCGAGTAATGACGGTAATTAAAATGCCTTTTTGTAGCGGCTCTTTCAACCATTCGAGGATTGTTTGTATTCGCTTCTTCCGCAGGAATGGGCTGACAATCAGTATTTCTTTTTTCGTTTCTGCAAAATCATTTTTTATAACAGGTACAAAACTACCGGCATCGTAAATCAGATTGATTTTATCCGGTTGATTGGCCGCCAGCGCTTTATAGCCTATTTGCGCATAACCTGCCTGCCGTTTATGATACATCCTTTCTAAAACCGGAATGTGAATATCTACATAATCGTAAATCATTACGTTTTGTTTGCCGGGGAAATCGCGATGCAATCGTCCCGCATATTGTGCTAATGTCCCCTTCCATGCAATAGGCGATGCGAGAAACAGTGTGTCTAAACGCGGATAATCGAAGCCCTCACCAACATATTTTCCGGTTGCAATAATGATGAGTTTTTCATTGATTGGGATATTGGATAAAAATTCCATCGTCTGCGTTTTTACTTTTGAAGAATCCGTTCCAACAAGCGTAATAATATGAGCATCCGTTTGATTTGCTAACATATCTGCCAATCGTATCACATGCTCCGTTCGTTGGGTAAGGATAATCGGAGTTCTGTTGTTTTTTACCGCGCCAAGTACATCCGTAACAATCTGTTGGTTACGAAATTCGTCTTCGGCAAGCGTTGTATATATTTGAGTGATATGCCATGTTTCTTCGGTTTGCGAAAAAGGCTTTTTAAATGAAGTAAAACAGGGAATCAAATAGTGTTCAAAGTCACGTTTGCTTGCCTGCGATTTGGCATCAACGGAATAACGTATTGCCCCGCATTGCATAAAAATTATCGGATGCTGTCCGTCTTGTCGCATCGGAGTTGCCGTCAATCCATATACATAACGGGCATTGACCGCGCCAAGTACTTTTTCGTAATTGACGGAAGAGGCGTGATGACATTCGTCCACAATGACCATGCCGTAATTATTAACTATCCCATCTGTTTCATTATCATGGATTAGGCTTTGTACAAGCGCAATATCTATAATACCGGATGCCGTGTTTTTTCCTGAACCGATTTGACCAATAATGGAGCGTATCTTTTTACGCCCACGCTTCTTTTCTGCTTCCGGTAAAACTTCATCTATCAGAAGAAATTGTTCCAACGATTTTTTCCATTGGTCGAACAGAGTTTGTAAATGGACTAATATTAACGTATTGCATTTTCTTTCGGCAATAAGCGATGCCCCGATAACCGTTTTTCCGAAAGCAGTCGGAACGGAAAGTACGCCTGTTTCGTGTTCGAGTAAAACGTTGGCGGCAGATTGCTGTTCTTCTCGAAGTGTACCTGTAAAATCAACATTTATGGTTTTTCCCTGATTTCGTTTGTCGTCAAACAGATAATTAACATGAGCATTTTCGAGCAAGTCAATAAGCGAAGACTTGCAACCACGCGGAATACCCATATAATCAGCCGTTTCATCCAATGAATAAATGATTCTTGGAATGTTGTATGTGGACATTCGCATCTTTTGTGTTTTGTAAAACTGTGGATTTGAAAAGGCTGCAAGCCGCTTGATTCGATTGAGCGCCCTTTGGCTAATATCTTTCTTCGGAATGTACAACCTATTCGCTTCAACAATAATGAGTTTATCGGGAAAATCCTTGTTGTCAAGTTTGACTTCCGGCTTTTTGCTCTCCCAAGGTTTTGGAGTATCTTCTTTGTCTGTTTCCGTAGCGCCTAATTCCCCTAAGTCGTTTCCATCAGAAAGTTCTTCAAGATACTTCTTAAATTCATCAACCGTAATCTTCTTTATTGAAGCTAAATATGCCCATTGGTCGGGATAACTTTGAAAATCTTCATCAATAAATTCGCTATTACCGTTTTTTCTCGCTCCACCTTGCAAGGGCAATGCAATCAAATTTCCGAAACCGCCTTTGGGCATAAAATCCTGATTGGGAAACATCCGGTCGTAAGAAGTGAATTTTAACTCGTGTCTAACAGACATGGCTTTGGTCAAAAGCGCATTACCTAATTTTCGCGCAGATATTGCCGGAACAGGTTCATCGAAAAAAAACCACGCATGAGCGCCGTTGCCGGAACGGGAACGTTCGATGGCTACCGGAATATTTAATTCCTTACAAATCAATCGAAAAGTGGAAATATCCTTTTGCCAGTTTTCCTCGTCAAAATCAACGGCAAGAAACAAGCATTTATCATCCGGCAAAAGCGGATAAATACCGGCAATACCACTTCCATTTTCGTCCTTGTTTCGCAAATGACTGTTGATAACATCCTCCGTTAAAGGCAATAACTCCCGTTTGGAACAATTTTTACATTTCACTTTCGGACGTTCGCAAATACCTCTTACCCACTCGCTTTTGCAAGCCGGGATATAATAACTGCTATTGAAATTCTTACTGTAACAGCGTTTGGCATAGATGTCGGTTCGTCCACGAAACAGCGACATAAATAGTCTTATTTTCTCATTGGAAGGACTGTATTTGTTTATGCTGCCATCGCATTGAATTATCGTATTTTGTTCCAATGATGCGTTTTCTTCTGTTTGTTCAACAATTATCTCGCACTGCAAACCCAACGCTTCCCTCAGTCGTTTGTTCTCTTTGAGCAACGCAAAATTTTGCGTTTCCAATTCGGCTATGCGGATGAGGAGGATGTTGGTATCCATGTTAAAATTTTGTTCTATACCTGAAACCAATCGCTTTTTTCAGCAATTTGGATACATTCCGCCAGAGAACCCGAATCAACTGTCATCCATTCGTTATTAGGTCTTTGCCAGTCTAACGAGCAGTTACAGAATGATTTTGATTTATCGTAAATCGTGATTCGCGCCAGCGTAAACTCTAAATATTTACCGTCAATCAGGGGAACGGTAAATTGTGTTCCTTCCGGTGCGTTGGGTTCGTATAAATGAAACAAATATACGCGCCCCGCTTTAACCTGTATTCGCGAAACTGCCTCTTTGAGTTTCGTGGTATTTGCAATTGCTGCCTCGACGATCTGCTTTGCTTCCGTCTTGTCCCAATCTTTCAGGGTTGCAGGAGATCGTTTTCCTGTCCAAACCCATACCATGTCTTTTCTGTTCATTTTCTTAGAATTATTATTAATTTATGATTATTGCTATTTTTTCCTGTTGCATAATAGACTTGTATTCCATGTTTTGTTGTTCGAGCATGCTATTTTAATTTTCTTCTTTGTAATAAATCTTGTAAAACTTTCCTTTACTGTCGCTGCCTTGTTCGATTAAGTCGCGGTTGCCGTGAATGTGGATGTCGAAATTCTTGTCTAATTTGATGACGCTTTTAAGTCCACGAGCTTGTTTTTTGACGGCGCTGTCGGAAATAGTAAAACTATCGGCAATTTCTATTTCATATTCCTTTGCGTATGCTGATTTATATTGATTGAATTTTTCTATTACTTCGGGCTGTCCGAT
>JAISRS010000274.1 GCA_031273485.1 Prevotellaceae bacterium | reverse complement strand
TACCTAAACACCAAATAAGTAAGTCCACGCCGAAGGCGTGAACGTCCAACTTACTCTTGGTGTTTTTTGAAATTGTCGAAGTTTCGAAAACCAGAACAAAATGACGCTTTATTTTACTGCTATTTTTTTAATTGTATGTATATTACGTTATATTTTTAACTTATGTCATAATATTTACATTATTTACATCTTTTCAATCTTTAAAGCCCGTATTTGTTATATGTGACTATAAAGTGAAAATTTAAAATTCCTTACTTGTTTCCCCCTGTTATAATTTATTTCTGACCATTTTCACAAAATCATCGAAAAGGAAATCGGCGTCTGTAGCGCCGCTTGCTGCTTCGGGGTGAAATTGTGCGGAAAAAAACGGTTTTGTTTTATGTCGTATTCCTTCGTTGGAGCCGTCGTTCATATTCACAAAAAATTCTTCCCAGTCGTTTCCCAATCCGGAGGCGTCAACTGCATAGCCGTGATTTTGTGCGGTAATCAGGCATTTATTTGTGCCGACTATGCGAACAGGCTGGTTATGGCTGCGGTGTCCGTATTTCAGTTTGTAGGTGTTTGCGCCGGCAGCCATCGAAAGGAGTTGATTGCCCATGCAAATGCCGAATATGGGTTTATCGTTATTCAGAGCTTGTTTCAGTCTTTCTATGGTTATTCCGCAGTGGTTGGGGTCGCCGGGTCCGTTGGAAATAAACAATCCGTCGTAATTGACAGTCGAAAAATCGTAATCCCACGGAACCATAGTAACTTTGGTGTTGCGTTTGAGCAGACATCTTATGATATTATGTTTTACTCCACAATCGATCAACACAATATGTATATCTCCGCTATCTCCGTAATTGATTACTTCTTTGCAACTTGCTTTTGCAACCTGATTTTCTGTTGAGGGGTCGTACAATTCGGAATTGTCGTTGGCGTCGGTTGAGATTTTGCCTTTCATTGCGCCTTTTTCTCTGAGGATTTTTGTTAATTCGCGGGTATCGACGCCTTGTATTGCCGGTATTTTATATTCCGTGAGCCAACTGTGCAGGCTTTGTTTTGAATTCCAGTGACTGTGTTCGTCCGAATAGTCGGAAACGACTAAACCTGAAACCTGAATTTTGTCACTCTCAAAAAAGAGTGATAAATTATTCTTTACGGAATCTTCCGGAACTCCGTAATTCCCAATCAACGGGTAGGTTGTGACAAGGATTTGCCCCAAATACGAGGGGTCGGTAAGACTTTCCGGGTATCCAACCATTGCTGTGTTGAAAACTACTTCTCCGGAAGCGGGGGCGTCATATCCGAAGGACGTGCCCGTAAACTTTGTTCCGTCTTCCAAAATGAGATAAATCGGCTTATGTTTATGCATAACTATTTTTCAAAAATACGCTGCAAAATTACTCAAAAAAGGCATATTACGAATAATTGTTTTCTTTGCAAACAATCTTTTCGATATATGCAACTGTAAATGGAGCGATTACCGATTTCATTTTCTTTATTTATAGTACTTTTTATGTATTTCATTTCCTTTTTTTGTGCCGATTAACATAAGTGGTACTATATAATATCTTCGTCCTGCCAATCTCCCATTAAAATGTCTTTGGCAACACGAAAATCGTTTTCCAACACATATAGTTTAATACTGTTGTCGGAAAAAAATGTTCCGGCAAATGTTTCTGTTTCCGTTGATAGGAAACATTGTATGTGATTTGCTTCAAGTAAACCCTTTACTATTTTTGCTTGAGGCATACTGTGAAATACCATCAAAACTACAGTTCTACTGTCATCCATGACGAATTAGATGTTAAAGATTCCTGACTAAAGGTAGAAATAATTTTTTAAGTACCAAAACAGTATGTATTTTTATTTTGTTTATATCTGATTTTGAAGCTAAAACAAAATGTTATTTTTTTGTATCCGAAAGTTAAAGCGTGTGATAATTGATTTTAAATCCTAAAGAAATAAGCGCTTCGGATAAGGCTTCGGCTTGCTTCGAATCGGGCGAAATCGACGCCGAGTATGACTCCGGTTCGTAGCGATAGTTGTATTCTGATCTTAATTTTTCGAATAAATGAGGATTGGCTTTCAAAAGTTCATTGTCCGAAAGTATGTTGTAGCTTGCATTCATTGCCTGATTTATGGCGGCATAAAATGAATCGTTGGTAATATTTAGGTTACTGACAGACGGTTGCATAGATATTTGAGGCTCGAACTTTTCGGGAATGTTGAAAAATCCGGCGACATTATTTACCGACATCATTGAGGCGTTTAATTTCCCCCGAACGGAGTAGCCTGCGATGTGGAAGGTTGCTATATCGGTTAATTCGAGGAGTATGCGGTTGATTGCAGGTTCATTTCGCCAGACGTCAATGACGGCGCCCGATATTTTTTTTGATTTAATTGCTTCAATCAACGCCGGTTCGTTTATAATTTCGCCGCGGGAAGTATTTATCAGGAAAGGTTTTCGTTTTAGAGCGTCAAAAAAATCAGTATCTGCCAATGATTCCGTAGGGTAGGGCAGGGTAGTGGTGAGCGGTACGTGGAAAGAAATAAAATCCGCGCAAGCGGCGATCTCGTCTATTGATACAAATTTTTCCGTTTCATTTTTTTCCGCTTTTGGCGGATCGTTCAGCAAAACCTGCATTTGCAAAGCTTCTGCCGCTTTTTTTACTCTGCTTCCGATGTTGCCGACGCCAACAATCCCCAATACCCGGTTTTTTAGGTTAATATTATATTTTATAGAAAGATGCAGGAGCGAGCAAATGGTATATTGCGCAACTGCCGACGAATTGCAACCGGCTGCATTACTCCATTTTATACCGTTTTTCTTACACCATTCCGCGTCTATATGGTCGGCGCCTATGGTGGCTGTGGCGATGTATTTAACCTTTGTATTTTCAAGCAGATGCCTGTCGCAACATGTGCGAGTGCGCACTATTAAAGCGTCGGCGTCTTTCAAGTCGCTGTTTGTTATCGCTTTTCCCGAAAGGTAAGCAACCTTTCCGTAAGGTTCCAGTAAACCTTTTATATATGGTATATCTTTATCTATTACAAATTTCATAAAATAGGATGATTTTAGGGGACCTCTAAAAAATCGATTTTTCAAGGCAGATAAACCGGAGTTTACTAATTGTAAATGAGGATTTAAAAATTGAAGTCGAACGCCGAAAAATCAAGTTTTTAGAGGTTCCCTTTACAGATTTTCGTCTTTTGATATTGTCCTTAATTCGTTTATAAGGTCTTCTATATCGGAAGAACTCATTTTTTTCCATATTTTGTTTTTTATTTCTTGTCTTAATCCCAATCTTGACAGGAAAATGTTACGGGATTTATATTTTTTCGTGATTTCTAACGAACGTTTTTGGTAGTGTACGTTTTTGAGGTCGCTTATCACGGTTACGAATATATTTTTGCCCTGACGTTCAATGGCAACCGGAGATTCCGGGTTTGACGACAGTATGTCCAATTGTGTGAAATTGTATCGTTTGTTTTGATTTCGGATATATATTGCAAGTTCAAATGTTTCTTTTGTTTTTTCGGGGATTGAATTGTAAAATCCGATTATGGATTTGGAATGATAAAATTCTGATACGACGGCGAGAACGAGTATTAAGAATCCAAATCCGTTACCTGTTGCTACGCAAATAAAAAACAATTGTATTATATCTGCAACGGTTTGAAGTTCAAATTCGGAATATTTTGATTCAATCGTTTGGGCGATTATAATAAACAGGGGCGCAAAAGAAAATATGACGCCACAGATTTTAAAACAGTTTTTAATAGCTAATTTATTCATTTTATAGTAGCTATTTAGGGTTATTTTGTTCATGAATATAATTTATTGTTACATGTAAATTTAATAGAATCCGATATATAAAGAGGCGGATATTGATCCGCCTCTATTTTTATTACGAAAAACGCTCAATCAATGAATTTGAGCATTGTGAAAAATCATTCTGCCCTTTCCGACAATCGTTTATATTGGTTATACCTCCATTCGGCGTTACGTTGTGTTTCTGCAAACAGCGTTTCGGCTTCTTTTGGGAAGGCTTTTGCCAATGAAGTGAAACGGGTTTCACTTTTAAGAAAGTCCTGAAATTTCGACCAGTCGGGAACTTTGCTGTCGAGTTGGAATGGATTTTGTCCCTGTGTTTCCTTCAGAGGATTGTATGAATACAGATGCCAGTATCCACATTCAACCGCAAGTTTTTGTTCTTTTTGTGTTGTTCCCATACCTGTGCGCAGTCCGTGGTTGATACACGGGGAATAGGCTATGATCAGCGATGGTCCCGGATACGCTTCGGCTTCTTTCAGTATTTTGAAAAAATGGGTTTGACTTGCGCCCATGGCGACTTGCGCCACATATACATATCCATAAGATATTGCCATCATTCCGAGGTCTTTTTTGCGGACGCGTTTGCCTGATGTTGCAAATTTGGCAACGGCGCCTGCGGGCGTCGATTTTGACGATTGACCTCCGGTATTTGAATATACTTCCGTATCTAAAACTATGACGTTCACATTTTCGCCCGAAGCCAACACATGGTCTAATCCGCCGTAGCCTATGTCGTAAGCCCAACCATCGCCGCCGAATATCCACTGTGATTTTTTTACAAGATATTGACGCAGATCGTAAATTTCCTTGCAATACGCATTGTCACAGTCTTTGATTATCGGTATAATTTTATCGTACAATTCTCTGGTTTTGGCGGTATTGTTTATGTTTTCGATCCATTCGCCGAACAATTCTTTGAGCGTATCGCAACTGTCGTTTTCTTTTTTATAGCTCTCCATGAGGAGTTGTATGCGACTGCGAAGTTTTTCGGTTGCCACATTCATTCCCAAGCCAAATTCGGCATTATCTTCAAACAGGGAGTTTGCCCAGGCGGGTCCGCGACCTTCGGCGTTTGGAGCGTAAGGTGTTGATGGCGCCGAACCTCCGTAGATAGATGAACATCCTGTTGCGTTAGCCACCATCATCTGGTCGCCGAATAATTGAGTAATTGTTTTCAGATAAGGCGTTTCGCCGCAACCTGCACATGCTCCCGAAAATTCAAACAGGGGTTGTGAGAATTGACTGTTTTTCAAGTTCTGGAATTTATCCGCCACTTTATCTTTATATCCTACTTTTGCGTGCAGATAGTCGAATCTTTCCTGTTCATGAACATGTTGTTCGAGCGGTTCCATTACTAATGCCTTGTTTTTTGAGGGGCAAACTTCGGCGCAGTTACCGCAACCCGTGCAGTCCAAAGGACTTACCTGTATCTTGAAATGATATTCTTTGAAGGGTCCGTTGCCTTTCACTGCGTTGTGTTCTCCGGGGAGGGCTTCCAGTTCGGCATTTGTCATCAGGAACGGGCGTATAACGGCGTGGGGACAGACGTATGAACATTGATTACATTGAATACAATTGCCTGAAATCCATTTTGGTACTATTGTAGCGACGCCTCGTTTTTCGTATGCTGTTGTTCCTGCCGGAAAAGTTCCGTCTTCGCGTCCGGTGAATACGCTTACGGGAAGAGAATCGCCGTTTTGTGCATTTATCACATCGGCTACTTCTTTAATGAATTGAGGGGCTTCGTTTGTTCTCAGCGACAGTCCCGCGGCTTCGAGATTTGCCCATTCGGAAGGTACATCTACTTTTAGATATTCGCCGCCACGGTCTATTGCCGCATTGTTTTTTGCAACTATATCCGCTCCTTTTTTGCCGTAACTTTTTTCAACCGCATGTTTCATTTCGTTCACAGCCAATTCGTAAGGTATGACTTGCGATATTTTGAAGAATGCCGATTGAAGTATGGTATTTGTGCGGTTGCCCAAGCCTATTTCTACTGCGATTTTTGTTGCATCTATGATATAGAAGTTTATCTTTTTTGTTGCAAGTATTTTTTTGACGGTGTCCGGGAGGCGTTTTTTTGTTTCTTCGGCGTCCCAGAGGCTGTTCAGGAGGAATGTTCCTCCTTCTTTTATGCCCGAAAGTATGTCATATTTACTTACATACGAGGGTACGTGACATGCCACAAAGTCGGGAGTGTTTACTAAATACGGGGAGGTGATGGGCGAATCGCCGAAGCGGAGGTGAGATGTTGTGAATCCGCCGGATTTTTTGGAATCGTAGGCAAAATATGCCTGACAGTATTTATCGGTGGTTTCGCCTATGATTTTTATTGTGTTTTTATTTGCGCCCACTGTTCCGTCGGAGCCTAAACCGTAGAATTTTGCTTCGTAGGTTCCCTGTTTTGCCAGATTGATTTCTTCTTTGATCGGCAGCGATTTAAATGTCACATCGTCAATAATTCCTACTGTGAACTGATTTTTGGGTTCATGCAGTTTAAGATTGTCGAATACCGACAGTATCTGCGCCGGAGTTGAGTCTTTGGAACTCAAGCCATAGCGTCCGCCTACAATGGTGGGCGCATCGGGACGACCGTAGTACAGTTCCACTACGTCAAGATACAGGGGGTCGCCGTTGGCTCCCGGCTCTTTTGTTCTGTCTAACACTGCAATGCGTTTGGCTGTTGCAGGAATTGCTTTAAAGAAGTATTTTGCCGAAAAAGGACGATACAAATGTACTGCCACAACTCCAACTTTTTCTCCTCGATTATTAAGAAATTCAACGCATTCGCGTATAGTTTCCGTTATTGATCCTATGGCAACAATTACCTGTTCGGCTTCGGGGTGTCCATAATAGTTAAAGGGGTGATATTCACGTCCTGTCAGTTTGGAAACTTCCTTCATGTAGTTTTCAACAATATCGGGAACAAGTTCGTAGAATCTGTTGGCTGCTTCGCGTGACTGGAAGTAGATGTCGGGATTTTGGGCGGTGCCTCTTGTTACGGGATGTTCGGGATTTAAAGCTCTGTCGCGGAACATCTGTATTGCTTTTTTATCTAAAAGATATTCTAAGGTATCTTTTTCGAGCAATTCTATTTTTTGTATTTCGTGGGAGGTTCTAAATCCGTCGAAAAAGTTAACAAACGGGACTCTTCCTTTGATTGCCGCCAGATGTGCAACTGCCGACAGATCCATAACTTCCTGCACGCTGCCCGATGCAAGGAATGCAAATCCTGTTTGTCGGGCGGACATCACGTCGCTGTGGTCGCCGAAAATGGATAAAGCCTGTGCGGCTAAAGAACGTGCCGAAACATGAAATACTGCGGGCAGTAATTCGCCTGCAATCTTGTACATGTTGGGGATCATCAATAATAAACCTTGTGAAGCTGTGAATGTTGTGGTCAAAGCTCCTGCCTGCAACGAGCCGTGGACGGTTCCCGCCGCGCCGCCTTCCGATTGCATTTCAACCACCTTTACCGTTTCTCCGAAAAGGTTTGTTTTGTTTGTTGCCGCCCATTCGTCAACATATTCTGCCATGGTTGATGATGGGGTGATGGGATAAATTGCCGATACTTCGCTGAACATATATGCTATATGTGCTGCGGCATAGTTTCCATCGCATGTGATAAATTTCTTTTGTTGTGCCATTATAATTAATTATTTCAGTTTTATTTATAATATTAATCTTAGAATGAAATCTTTTTTGAAGCGCAAAGGTAAAAATTATTTTTAATATGTATAATATGTAAGTGTATGAAAAATTATATCATACTTAACATAAGATAATTATACTGTTATATATTTTTTCTGTAATGCTGTTTTGATGAAATCCATCTCTGGAGAGATGAAACTCAAAAACGGAAAAATGAAAAAAATCAAGCGATAAATGAAATCCATCTCTGGAGAGATGAAACTCAAAAACGGAAAAATGAAAAAAAATCAAGCGATAAATGAAATCCATCTCTCCAGAGATGAAACTCAAAAACGGAAAAATGAGAAAAATCAGGCGATAAATGAAATCCATCTCTGGAGAGATGAAACCCGTAGCAGGGCAGATAAAAATAAAAAAACGGGAAAAATCAGAAAAATCTCTGGAGAAAAGGGATTTTTGTCGAACACCTGTCTTTAATGACCTTAAGGTACTTAAATTATAAAAAATCCTGACAGTGTTTTGAACACTGTCAGGATTTAGGCTGTCATTGAGGGCTATGAATCTATAAATTCATCGTTTCTCAGTTCAGGTATTTTGCAAGCGCCTTACTGAGGGCTTCTCCACGAAGGTTTCTTTCTATGATTTTCCCGTCTTTGTCGAGCAGAAAATTTGTTGGAATGGCTGATACGGCGTAGAGTTGAGCTGCTTCGTTTTTCCAGCCTTTAAGGTCGGAGACCTGCGCCCATTCCAGTTTATCGTCGCTTATTGCTTTAAGCCATTTTTCACGACCTTTTTCATCATCAAGAGATACGCCCAGGATGGTAAATCCCTTGTCTTTAAATTCCAGATACGCTTTTACGACATTAGGATTTTCGCTCCGGCACGGACCGCACCACGAAGCCCAGAAATCGATCAGGAGGTATTGACCGCGGAAATCGCTAAGCTTTACGGCTTTTCCCAAAGAATCATTCTGTGTGAAATCGGGCGCAATATTGCCGATGCTTATTGCCTGCCATTTATGGACTTTTTCTTGTGTTTCCTTGCCGAGCAACGTATTCCGAAGATTTTCCGAAAACAGGCTGAATATCTCTTGAGCTTCATTGCCGTCGGGATTATATCCTGTCAATATCCTGTAAAGCGAATGCAGAGCATAATACGAATCGGGGTTAGCGACGATAAAATCGCGAGCCAAACCTTTTTCGATATTTGACAGCGAATCCGACTCTTTGCTGAAGGCATCCTCTTGAGATTCCCGTTCTTCCGCCGACAAAGTTCTCCATTTTTTATAAAGTTCGCTTCTTGTTTCCCACACCGGTTTTATGATTTCCGTCCATTTTCGGGAATCGTTATTGATTGGAGATATAACCTGCGCATTTTTAATGGAATCGGGACTTTGGACGATAATCCTGCCGGGTTCTACGAAAAGCGTAATTCTGTCGTTAAGAGCTCTCGAAAAGCCGGTTGCGGTATCATAATTGATGACCAGCGTTGTTTGCAGGGGTTTATCCGCCGTACCGGAAAACTCAAATGTCCCGTTTTTCACCAATACCGAGTCTATCGTTTCTCCTGCTTCGGTTCTCGACACAAGGTACGCCTTTGCCGGAACGCTGTTTCCTGTTTTACCTTTCACAAGGTAAGCATTACCTGTGAGTTTTTGCTCACACTGATTAAACAATAATACTGTTGCACACAAGGCAACAAATAAACAAATCTTTCTCATAACCATAAATTATTTT